>JBNKHB010000107.1:0-8099 GCA_050290125.1 Robiginitalea sp. | reverse complement strand
CAGGCGTGTTCCAGGAATTCCTCCCGGGTAATATCGGACTTTGAGATGCCTTCTTCGCGGAGCTTGGCTACCACCTTGGCCTCGGTGGCAATGGAGGCGTGGTCCGTGCCGGGAACCCAGCAGGCATTCTTCCCAAGCATCCGGGCCCGGCGGATCAGTACGTCCTGCAAGGTATTGTTCAGCATGTGTCCCATGTGAAGGACCCCCGTGACGTTGGGCGGGGGGATCACAATGGTATAGGGCTCCCGATCATCCGGTTCGGAGTGGAAAAACCCATGCTGCATCCAGTAGTTATACCATTGACTTTCAACCCGTTGAGGGTCGTACTTGGATGGGATCTCCATGTTTTTGGTATGGTTTTTGAGCTAGCTTGCCGGACGTTTACAAGTTGCGAGCGCGCCTGGTGTAAAAAGGGCTGTCCGGCTACAAAATGTCCGCAAAATTAATACGAAACAAAAATAAGTAACGTTAGTAGATAACAAAAGAATTTTGGATGTTCATAAGGCAATGGCTACATTTGAAATTCACCCAAAAAGAAATACGATGAAAAAAATAGCAATTCTATTGTTTGTCGGCCTACTGACTTGGAGTGTATCCGCACAGGATAAAACGGCCAAGATCGAGTTCAAGACCGAGACCGTCGATTACGGTGAAATCCAGAAAGGAAGTGACGGTGTACGTGTCTTTGAATTCACCAATACAGGTGATGCACCCCTGGTGATCAGCAAGGTGAGTTCAAGCTGCGGCTGCACCATCCCGAAGAAACCGGAAGCGCCGGTCATGCCCGGCCAAACCGGAGAAATTCAGGTGAAATACGATACGAATCGCGTGGGTCCGATCCGGAAGGCCATTACCGTACTTTCCAACGCGGATACCCCGACCATCATCCTTAAGATAAAGGGCACCGTTAAAGCGGTGGAAGGTCGATAGCGGAAGAAATTATTCCCTTAAAAAAACCCCGGCGAACTGCCGGGGTTTTTTTATGTTTTCGTTTTTGCGATTGCGTCTTACTCAAAGACCTCGCGCAGCACAAAGGAGAACAGCAGATCGTTGTTAAACCGCTCGATCAGCAGTCGTACCCGCTTTCCTTTCTTTTCATTGATCATCTTCATGACCTCCTGCAACTTGTAGTGGTGGACCGATTTCCCGTTTACCGCCAGGATCACATCGCCTTCCTGCAGGCCAACCTCAGCGGCCGGGCTGCCAGCGCGTATGGCGGACACCACGATCTCCGGCACCAGGCTCAGTCGGGTCTGGTTCTGCGTCAGGATCTGGACCGTTCCGAAGGTATCCTGGTCATCCTGCAGGACCACCCCTTTATTGTCGGTAATGCGTTCGGCAATGTAGCGCATGCCGGCGTGTTCAATCTCAATCCCGGCCATATTAAAGTGGAAGGGTTCATTGAAATGAGCATTTTTCTTCAGGGTGATCTCCCCGTCCGGGTAGTTTACCACCATATTAAAACGTTTGAGCAACTCACCGCCGGCGCTGCCGTCGCGGTCGCTGAAGTCGGATATCGCCCAGAAGGATTCCATGTCCGGGAACGCGGCCTTGGCATCCTCCAGCACATAATCCCCGAGCCGGATCTGCTTCACCTTCGTACGCTTGCCGTAGATGGTGCCGCTCAGGCCTTTCCCCAGATAATCCTCATAGTGCTTTGAAGGCACTTCCAGTCCGTCTTCGGTGCCCTGGAACAACCAGATGGCATCGCTGCTGCCAGTATCCATGAGCAATTTTACGGGGACCTCCTCCCCGTCCCGCAAGGTTACCCCTGCCTCCAAATACGCCTTGCGGTCTTCAATCTCCAGGGGCAGTTTCATGGCGTCCGGATCTTCGGTCGCCCGATAAGCCTCGGGCTTATGGAACCTGAGGAACCGGCGGGCGTAATTGACTTCCACCACATAGTCCCTGAACAGGTCGTATCCGATGATTCCGTGTACGGTGATCCCCAGGGCGGGCGAGAAATTCATTTCTCGGTCCAGGACCACGTAAACCTGTTGGTTGAGGTTCACGAGGGACGACAACTGGAAGGTATTCCCATCCGATTTGAGCGCCTCCACGGCTTCGCCCGTCCCCAGGCCGCGGATGCTGATTTTGGATACGTTCTTTAATTCGATGGAATCCCGGTCCGAAAGGTTGAACAGGATCGGCGTGCTCACCCCGGTGTCCAGGATAAAGCTCAATTTGGAGCCGTTAACCTCCAGCGGAATGACCATGAGGTTATTGATGAGCTCAAAGCGCACCTTCTGGCTCTTGTCGGATTTACCCAATAACTGGTAGTGTTGCCCATGCAGACTGCTAAAGGAAGCAAAAAGGGCAAAGAATAAGGCTAACTGATATGTTTTCAGGCGCTTCATAGGGGAAACCGGTCTAATAAAGTTAAAGATTTTAGCGATTGAACCCCTACTTTTTAACATTATCTTAATGGAGAGCCGGATAATTGCGGATACCGTAAGGATCAGACTCCTGCAGCCTGATGTTGTGCGGACCAGCAGGATTTCTCATTTTTGCGGTGTAAACCTCCTCCATATGCCATCCCTGTCCGAGAAAGGCCGTGCCATGCCGGCATCCCCGATCCGCAAACTGGTCCCCTATGCCGAAGCGGCCAAAAGCCGCGGCGTGGATGTCATCCACTTGAACATCGGGCAGCCGGATATCGAAACACCCGCGCAGGCGCTGGAAGCCGTGCGCAACAACCATATGAAAGTTCTGGAATACGGCAGGAGCGAGGGTTCGGATTCCTACCGGAGTAAATTGGCCTCCTACTACGGGGCGCATGGCATTTCCGTTACCAAGGATCAGATCCTGGTAACCACCGGAGGGTCCGAGGCCCTTTCCTTTGCCATGGGATGCATCGCCGACCCCGGGGACGAGATCGTGATCCCGGAGCCCTTCTATGCCAACTACAACGGCTTTGCCACGGCAGCCGGGGTGAAGGTAGTCCCGGTAGTCTCCCGGATCGAGGATAATTTCGCCCTCCCCCCTATTGCCGACTTTGAGGCGTATATCGGCCCGCGTACCCGCGCCATCCTGTTGTGCAATCCGGGCAATCCCACCGGTTACCTGTATTCGCGCGAAGAGATCGGAAAACTGGCCGACCTGGTCCGTAAACACGATCTTTTTCTGGTAGCGGACGAAGTATATCGCGAATTTGCCTATGACGGCAGCGAACATTACTCCATCCTGCAGGAACCCGGGTTGGAATCCAATGCGATCGTAGTGGATTCCGTCTCCAAGCGTTACAGCATGTGCGGCGCCCGTATCGGATGCATCATCAGCCGTAACACCGAACTGATGCAGGCCGCACTGAAATTCGCCCAGGCGCGGCTCTCTCCGCCTACCCTGGCCCAGATCGCCAGTGAAGCGGCGCTCAGCACCCCTCCGGAATATTTCAGCAACGTAATTGAAGAATACAGCCAGCGTCGCGACCTGCTCGTGGCCGAACTGGCCCAAATCCCGGGGGTGACCGTTGCCCGTCCCCGTGGGGCCTTTTACTGCATGGCCGAATTGCCTGTGGACGATACGGACCGCTTTGCCCAGTGGCTGCTCGAATCCTTCCAGTGGGAAGGCGCGACGGTGATGCTGGCCCCGGCCGCCGGGTTCTATGCCACCCCGGGTCTGGGAAAGAAACAGGTGCGTATCGCCTATGTCCTGGAAAAAAGCCGGCTGAAAAAGGCAGTGCGCATCCTGGCAGAAGCCCTCAAACAGTATCCCCGGCATGAAGGTTGAGCGCAATGTAAGCCTGAAGCCCTATAACACCTTCGGCATCGATGTGGCGGCGAGCCATTTTACCAGGATCCAGGGCCTGGACGACCTGCGGGAAGCCCTGACCGCCCCGGGACTGCCGGAGCCGTTTATTCTGAGCGGTGGCAGCAATATCCTGCTTACCGGACCGCTCAACCGCCTGGTACTTTATCTGGACACCCGCGGGAAGGAAATCCTCGATCGGGATGCGGACCAGGTGCTGCTAAGGGTCATGGCCGGTGAAAACTGGCACGAACTGGTCATGTGGTGCCTGGAACAGGGATTCGGCGGGATCGAGAACCTGGCGCTTATCCCGGGGAAGACCGGGACCGCGCCCATCCAGAATATCGGAGCCTACGGGGTGGAGATCAAGGAGGTGCTGGCCGGGCTGGAAGCCATCGAGCTCAAAACCGGACAACTAAAGCGTTTTACAAGGGAAGAATGCGAACTGGGTTACCGGGATTCCATATTTAAGGGCCGGGATAAGGGACGCTACCTGATCTGGTCGGTGGACCTCCGGCTGAGTTGCCGGAACCACCATATCCGTACGGAATACGGGGCCATTTCCGGCCAATTGGAAGCCGAAGGCATTGACAATCCCTCCCCGGCGCAAGTGGCGCAGGCCGTCATCCGGATCAGGCAGTCGAAGTTGCCGGACCCTGAGGTGTTGGGCAACAGCGGCAGTTTCTTCAAAAACCCCGTAATCCCCGCGGCGCACTATGCCAAACTCACCGAAAGTTATCCCGACATTCCCGGCTACGCCCAGGGCGAATGGGGTGTAAAAGTCCCCGCCGGCTGGCTGATCGAACATCTCGGATTTAAGGGGACCCGCCGCGGGGATGCCGGAGTCCATGAAAAACAGGCCCTGGTACTGGTCAACCACGGTGCGGCCAGCGGTGCGGACATATTGGACCTGGCCCGTGAAATCCAGACGGCCGTGGCCGATACCTTTGAGATCCACATCGAGCCGGAAGTAAATATCCTCTAGGTTTTAGCCCGACTTTAAAAGAAATAACCCCTGCAGTAGGCACTGCAGGGGTTATACCAAACCAAACTAACCAAAACAAAATGTACAAGAAGATTTGTACATCGAACTAATAAATAGTCAAAACGCCGGGTAACAAAATTTGCTAACTTAGCGTTTCCCTATATACGTGAAAAAATCACCGTTTGGATGCCGGCGCTAAAAAAAATCCGGCCCGCCGCCCCGAATCATGAGCACACTCCTGGAAAAACACATCGTAGAACTACTCCACGAAGGAAACGAAAAGGCTAT
Source organism: Robiginitalea sp. (assembly GCA_050290125.1). Lineage (GTDB taxonomy): Bacteria > Bacteroidota > Bacteroidia > Flavobacteriales > Flavobacteriaceae > Robiginitalea. The sequence goes on along the minus strand of JBNKHB010000107.1, from coordinate 3,079 downwards.
TAGCCTGCTCTACGAACACTACGGAGACACGCTGTATGGGGTAGCGCTCAAGGTAGTAAAGGACGAAGAACTGGCGCAGGACGTGGTTCAGGAAAGTTTTGTAAAGATCTGGCGCAAGGCAGATACCTACGACGCCTCCAAAGCCAAACTCTTTACCTGGCTCTTCCGGATTACGCGCAACGCGGCCATCGACAAACTCAGGAGCCTGAGCACAAAATCCGACAAGGAAATCCAAATGGATGTTTCGGACGTATATACTATTGGCGTGGAAGGGGTAAACCCCGAGCTGATGGACATGCAAAAACACCTGGAACGGATCGAACCGAAATACCAGGTGGTGCTGGAAGCCCTGTTTTTTCAGGGCATGACCCAACAAGAAGCCAGCGAAGAGCTGGATATTCCGCTGGGAACCATCAAATCCAGGCTTAAGATCGGCCTGAGGGAACTCAAGAAGATCTATGCCCCCGCCGTTGTAGTAATATTCAGTTTGCTGTCATGAAAGAAAAAATACATCAATTTCTGGAGTCCGACCTGCTGGAAAAGTACCTGCTGGGGACCACTTCCATTGAGGAAAGTGCCCAGGTAGAACGGTACATCGCCATGTATCCGGAGGTGCGGGAGAGTTATATGGAGCTGCAGGAAAACCTGGAGGCCTATGCCAAGCTTCATGCCGTCAAGGCACCTGAGGGCCTGCGCGAGCGCATCCTTTTGAGCGTTAAGCGGGAACGTGCAGGACGGCTGCGATTTATTCGCTACGCCGTTGCCGCAAGCATTGCCGCCCTTTTCTTCGCTGGAGCTTCTGTCTTCTTCTGGAACCAGAATCAGAACCTGCAGGAAGAGAATGCCATGGTCAACAATAAGATCCAGGTTCTGGAGGCCGACATGAGGGAGCGCCTGGAAGACGTGCGCAACCAGTTTATTGTGCTGAACAATCCCCAGACCCGCAAGTTCATGGTGAACGGGAATATGAAGGCCCGGGAGCTCAAGGCGATCGCCTATGTGAACCCGGTAAAGAAGCTGTCGTACATCAATGTTCGCAATTTGCCGAACCTGCCGGAAGACAAGGATTACCAAATGTGGGCGGAGGTGAACGGCGAAATGGTGAACCTGGGTATCCTGAGGGACCTGAATGATAAGGACAAACTCCTGGCGCTTCCCTACGGGGAGAAAGGCGTTAGCTACATCACCATCGAGCAGAAGGGTGGGAATTCCACACCCTCCGTACAGAATATCGTGGCGGATTTCTCTTACTGAAACCCGCACTGATTGAACGATGAACCCCCGGTCTTCCCGGGGGTTTTTTTGTATCTTTGTCCCAAACAAAAACCCTATGGAGCTCATCCTTCTTAGTATCGGACTGCTGGCCTTAGCCTTTGCGGGCATCGCCATTAAGATTTGGGCTAAGAAAGACGGTACTTTTGCCGGCACCTGCGCCAGCCAGAACCCACACCTTAATCAGGATGGGGCGGCCTGCGGCCTGTGCGGCAAGCTTCCCTCCGAACAGGATTGCGGACCGGAGATGCGGGCCTGAGCCGGCACCTCTGAAAGCGTGCTGAACCCCCTTGAGCACTGCGTGTGACATCTGAAAAAGAACGTATACTGCAAACCATTGAGCGGGCCAAAGCGGGCAACCAGGTTGCCTATAGCCAGCTCCTGGATCAATACTGGCCAGAGGTCTATCACTTCCAGTTGGGACGCACCCAGAACGAAAACGACGCAGAGGATATAACCATCCGGACCTTTTCGCGAGCCTTTGACAAACTGGAGAGCTACGACCCGAGCTACGCCTTCTCCACCTGGCTCATCACTATCTCGAAAAACCTGCATGTGGATCTGCTGCGCAAACGCAAGCGCAATGTGCTGGAAGGCAGTGAAACCAGCCACAGCGATGCTGTTAAAAAGGTTTTGGACGATGCCCCGACCGCGGAAGACCAGCTCATTATCGAGCAAAACCTGAAAACCTTGCTGAGCCTGATCAAGCAATTGAAACCGGCCTACCGCAAAGTGATCGACCTGCGGTACTTCCAGGAAAAGACCAATGCGGAAATCGCCGAGGCCCTGGGCGAACCCGTGGGCAATGTGAAAGTGAAATTGCTGAGGGCCAGAAAACTCCTTGCCGAACGTATTGCCGAGCGAAATAACAAGCGGTAGGGCGCGGGCCTTTGCCGAAGCTTGCTGCCTATCGCCACCCCTGAATTTGTTCGTATATTTGCCGAAATACCTGCTATGAGCACCGAAACCCTGGATTCTGTTCAACCCCCCAAAGGAAAGCCGAAGTGGCTACGGGTCAAACTGCCGACCGGCCAGAAATACACCCAGTTGCGCAAGTTGGTCGACACCTACCAACTACATACCATCTGTACCTCCGGCAGCTGCCCGAATATGGGCGAATGCTGGGGCGAAGGCACGGCCACCTTTATGATCCTGGGGAACATCTGCACCCGTTCCTGCGGGTTCTGTGGCGTTAAGACCGGGCGCCCGGAAGAACTGGACTGGGCGGAACCGGAGAAAGTGGCCCGATCCATCAAGATCATGCAGATCCGGCATGCGGTGATCACCTCCGTTGACCGGGACGATCTCAAGGATATGGGATCCATCCTTTGGGCAGAAACGGTAAAGGCCATTCGAAGGATGAACCCGGAGACCACGCTGGAAACGCTCATACCCGATTTTCAGGGGTTGGAGCAGCATCTGGACCGCATATTGGCCGTGGCCCCCGAAGTAATCTCCCACAACATGGAAACGGTGCGGCGTTTGACCCGTCAAGTCCGCATTCAGGCCAAATACGACCGCAGCCTTGGCGTGCTGCGCTATCTGAAAGAAAACGGGGCCAATCGAACCAAATCCGGGATCATGCTGGGACTGGGCGAAACGGAAAGCGAAGTGATGCAGACCCTGGAAGATCTCCGGGAAGCCAAGGTGGACGTAGTGACCATCGGACAATACCTCCAACCTTCCAAGAAACACTTACCGGTGGTGGAATTCATCAAACCCGAGCAGTTTGAGGCCTATCGGGAAGCGGGCTTGCAAATGGGATTCCGGCATGTGGAGAGCGGCGCCCTGGTGCGGTCCTCGTATA
>JBNKHB010000106.1:0-8112 GCA_050290125.1 Robiginitalea sp. | reverse complement strand
TCCCTGCCCGGGGCCCGGTAGACCACAAAGGGTAAGTTGCGGCGATACTGCGCCCGTAGCGCATCAACCAAACCGGAGTGATTAAGCTTTTCTGGGAAGGGCAATGGTGGTGAGTTTGCATTGCGAAATCAACCGGTCCTCTGGATCGGTCACGCGGATCTCCCAGAGCTGGGTGGTACGGCCTTTATGGAGCAATAGCGCTTTGGCAAAAACATGGCCCTCGGCGACACCCCGAACGTGGTTTGCGGCAACCTCGATTCCCCGTACCACATATTCGCGGGCATCCAGAAACACATAGGTGGCGGCACTGGCCACGCTCTCCGCGAGGGCTACCGTGGCACCCCCGTGAAGGACGCCGTCCGGTTGGTGTACCCTGTGGTTCACCGGCATTCGGGCAACCAGGAAATTCTCGCCCACATCCGTGAACTCGATTTCCAGTGTTTCCATCAGCGTATTTTCGCAGGCCTTATTACAAACCGCCAGTATTTTTTCTTTGTATTGCTCCATCCATTTGTCATTTTTGCAAAGGTAAGCATTAGCCTCTGAAAGATGGATCAAAAGCCACTGCCCACCCCAACGGAAACAACCGTGAGTTGCACGGTTTCCCACCCGTACGCCAGATTAAATACCAGGACCGGACGTACGGAATCGGTTTGGATGGTATTCCACGGCATCGGTCAGCTGGCGCGTTATTTTATCCGCCAATTTACCCATCTGGATGCCGATACGAATTACATCCTTGCGCCTCAGGCACCCTCCTTATATTACCTGTCGGAGGCCTACACGCGCGTCGGGGCCTGTTGGCTGACCCGGGAACGAACGCAGGAGGGCATGGAAAATCTGCTGGGATACCTGGATGCGCTGGCCGGGCAGGAAAAGCTTCACGAAGAAGACGACCTCCGGTTGCTTGGGTATTCTCAAGGGGTTTCAGTGCTCTGTCGCTGGGTGGCACGCCGTCGCATCCCATGCCATCGGATGATCCTTTATGCTGGAAAGGTCCCCGAAGAACTCGGTCCGGAGGATTTCAGCCACCTGAGTCCGGAAACCACGGTGGAATTATACCTCGGGTCAGAAGATCCGTATTTGGAACGTTGGGACATGGAAATACTAACGGGGCAGGCCCGGCGTTTGTTCGGCAACCGCCTGAAAGTAATTTCGTATGACGGCGGCCACGAATTCCAGGGTAGGTTGATCTTTTGAACTATGGAGGACACTGTCGGCATATTGGAAAATAAGAGGGCACGCCTGCTCCCCCTGACCAGTGATAACTACACTGAACTGCGCCACGTGGCCGCGGAGCCCGGCCTGATCCGCTATAGCCCGGGGATCCTAAACACCCCGGAAGGGTTTGAGGCCTATTTCCAAAAGGCTTTCGAAGATACCCGCAGGGGTATTTCCATCCCCTTTCTGATCTACGACATTCAGGCCGGCGAATTTGCCGGGAGTACCCGCTTTATGCGTATCGATCGCACCAACCGGGTCCTGGAGATCGGGTCTACGTGGATCGGCAAGGCCTTTCAGGGAACAGGACTCAATGCGGCTGTCAAAGATCTAATGCTTGGGGAAGCCTTCGGGCCAATGGAATTCGAACGGGTGGAATTCCGTATAGACGAACGGAACATGCGTTCGCGCCGGGCGGTGGAAAAACTGGGTGCAAGACTGGAAGGTATCCTGCGCCGCAATGTCTACCTTACAGACGGATATAAACGCAACACCTGTGTCTACGGCTTATTGCAAGAGGAATGGCCCGGTGTTCAATGACCCTTCAACGCTGCTGAACGCTGTCTGCAACCACCGTTTTCGGCAAGGGCTGATAGTAGGAAATCGTGCGGATCACAAAACTGTTTTCCGGCGTAATGATCTGCCGGATCCAGTTGCCGGGTTGCGAGCCGTCCATCTGATATACGTATTTGCGAATCTCCGTCCGATCATCTGACCTGGAATCGGAAGCCCCGTGATATACTGTTTTCTCCTCCACCCGGAAACCCTCTTCGTTGTACGTAAAGGTCCGCGTCTCCTGAGGCCGGAAGGATTTCTTGGCTGCATCGTAGTTAAAACGAATTTCCTTGATCAGCTGGCCATCGGAATTCAGCGTTTTCTCTTCCGCTGTCCTTGGTTCGCCATCCAGGTATTCCTTGGTCAGTTCGATCCGCATTGCCTTGCCGCCGGAAGTCTTTTCCGAAATCCGGATGGATTTTAGGGGCAGCCCGTTACGGATATAGGTAGTGGTCGCTTCACCCTGATAATCTGTGTATTCCAATACGGTTTCATCAACGCCTTCGGCATTGGAACGCAGGATGCGCTGCAGACTCCCTTCATCATCGTACTGATATTCCACCTGCTCGGAAAAACTCTTGTCGTACGAAATAATGCTTTCGATCAGGCGCGGACCCTGGGAACTGTCGCGCTGGTAGATGTGCGCAATGGAGGTTTGCGCGTCAAATACTTTTCCCCGGTAAACCTCATCCCGGCGTTCGCTGAGCAAGCCCTGCTTAAAGCGGTAGTACGTAATGTCGTAATCGCTGTCGCTGTAACGCGTCAGGGATTTTACCAGGCGGCCATCCCGGTCAAACTCAAACCGTTCTTCCCCGTAATTGGCCTTTACCACGCAGATCTCCACCGGGCCCTGCAATTGGAAATCCGACAGGGAGAAGGATTCCGCCTCCTGTGCCCGGATATTTCCAGGTGGCAATACGGTGAGCATCAAAAGCAGGGACAGGTAGTGTTTCGTCATATGGCAAAATTACGCGTTCTCCGAAAAGAAGGAACAAAAGGTATACCAAAAAGAAAAGGACGGTAAAACCGCCCTTTACTTTAACGATGCGAATCCGCAACTATTATTTCACTTCCTCAAAATCCACATCCTCCACGTTGTCGCCTTCCTTGGCGTCGGTTCCGGATGCAGTATCCTGAGGTTCGGAAGCTCCTGATTGCTGTGCCTCCGCCTGAGCCTTGTACATCTCTTCCGAAGCCACTTTCCAGGCTTCGTTGATCTTGTCAAGTGCCGGTTGGATCACGTCCGCGTCCTTGCTTTCGTAAGCCTTTTTCAGCTCCTCAAGCGCCGCTTCGATGCCAGCTTTCTTATCTGCTGAAAGCTTATCTCCGAATTCTTCCAATTGCTTTTCGGTTTGGAAGATCATGCTGTCGGCTTCGTTCAGCTTATCGGCTTTGTCCTTGGCTTTTTTGTCCGCTTCCGCATTGGCCTCCGCTTCTGCTTTCATCCGCTGGATTTCCTCTTCGGTAAGGCCGGAAGAAGCCTCGATGCGGATATCTTGCGTCTTATTGGTCGCCTTGTCCGTTGCGGCTACCTTGATGATCCCGTTGGCATCGATGTCAAAGGTTACCTCAATTTGAGGGGTGCCCCGCGGAGCCGGCGGGATCCCGTCCAGGTGGAAGCGGCCAATTGTCTTATTATCCGCCGCCATGGACCGCTCACCCTGCAGCACGTGAATTTCTACCGAAGGCTGATTGTCCGCAGCCGTGGAGAAGATCTGTGACTTCTTGGTTGGGATCGTGGTATTGGCATCGATCAACTTGGTCATCACGCCGCCCATGGTCTCGATTCCGAGTGAAAGCGGGGTTACGTCCAACAACAATACGTCTTTTACATCCCCGGTCAGTACGCCTCCCTGGATGGCTGCGCCGATGGCGACTACCTCGTCCGGGTTTACCCCTTTGGAAGGTTTCTTTCCGAAGAATTTCTCTACCGCCTCCTGAACGGCCGGGATCCGGGTGGAACCACCAACCAGAATGATCTCGTCGATATCGCTCTTGGAAAGACCGGCGGTTTTCAGCGCCGTCTGGCAAGGCTCAATGGTCCGTTTTACCAGGTCCGCGATCAGCTGTTCGAATTTAGCCCGCGTCAGGGTCCGCACCAGGTGCTTGGGTCCTGAAGCGGTTGCTGTGATGTACGGCAGGTTGATCTCGGTCTGTGATGTGGAGGACAGCTCGATCTTTGCCTTTTCAGCAGCTTCCCGAAGGCGCTGCAGGGCCATAGGATCTTCCCGCAGGTCAAGTCCCTCCTCCCCTTTAAACTCTTCTGCCAGCCAGTCGATGATCTTCTGGTCCACATCGTCACCACCCAGGTGGGTATCCCCGTCGGTGGCGAGTACCTCAAAGACGCCGTCGCCCAGTTCCAGGATGCTTACGTCGTGCGTACCACCCCCGAAGTCAAAGACTACAATCTTCTGGTCCTTGTCCTTCTTATCCAGGCCATACGCCAGTGAGGCGGCCGTAGGCTCGTTAATGATACGCTCCACGGTGAGGCCGGCGATCTCTCCTGCTTCCTTGGTGGCCTGCCGCTGGGAATCGTTAAAATAGGCCGGAACCGTGATCACGGCTCGGCTGACGCTCTGACCCAGGTAATCCTCGGCGGTTTTCTTCATTTTCTGAAGGATCATTGCCGAAAGTTCCTGCGGGGTATACAGGCGTCCCTCGATATCCACCCGGGGCGTATCGTTATCTCCCTTTACAACTTTATAGGGTACCCGTTCCGCTTCCGTCTTGGATTCGGAGTACTTATTCCCCATAAACCGCTTGATGGAATAAATGGTTTTATGCGGGTTGGTAACTGCCTGCCGTTTTGCGGGATCGCCCACCTTGATCTCGCCGCCTTCCACAAAGGCGATAACGGACGGGGTTGTGCGCTTCCCTTCGGCATTCGGGATTACCACCGGCTCGTTCCCTTCCATTACGGATACACAGGAATTCGTGGTACCTAAATCAATTCCGATAATCTTGCTCATTCTGCTGACTTTATATTTTCTACTTTTTTTAGCTAACCAGTCGCTCTTAAGGTGTCAAACAATATGCCATTGGTTAAAACCTGACATACTGTCATTGACATCCCTCGCGCCGGCGCGTATCAGCAATGGAAATGATCCTCCAGATCGTCCCGTCGTGAAAGAGGTGGAAGGAATTAACCCCGCAATGGCTAAAGTTGTCGTTGATGTAGAATTCATAAGGGGTCCAGGCATGTGCCAACTGCCCGTCGATACGAATATTGTAGTCGAGCAGGCGTTCGTCCAGCAACAGGGAATCAGGTATGGTTACCAAAGACTGCATAAAACCGCTTAGGGTCTCATTCCTGAGGACGGGTTGGCCTTCGCGGTTCATCCCCGTAGTTTGGAGCACCACGTCCTGCCCGATCACTTCCCGGATGGCGCTGGTATCACGGGCTTGCATACCCTCAAAAAAACGGTCAATACTCCTGCGGACAGCAGTTTCTTCAGATGCCTGGCTTAGGGCTGTGAACCCGAGGAAGAGCAACGAGATGCTCACTAGGATTTTCGTCATTGTAAAGTGATTTAGCGCCTAAAATACTACAAATAATCAGGTGGCCCCGCTGCGGGAGGCAACAGGTCAAAATTCCGTACTTTAGGCCTCACAAAAGAAAAAAGGCATGTCTGCTGAGAAAAAAGAATACCGGAGGGTAACGGTTAAATCGCTGGTGGAAATGAAAGAACAGGGAGAGAAGATATCCATGCTTACGGCATACGATTATTCCATGGCCCGGATCGTGGATGCGGCCAACGTAGACGTAATCCTGGTGGGAGACTCGGCCAGCAACACTATGGCGGGACACGAGACCACCCTGCCCATTACCCTGGACCAGATGATCTATCACGCCTCCTCGGTGATCCGCGCCGTGCAGCGGGCCCTGGTGGTTGTGGACCTTCCGTTTGGCTCCTACCAGAGCGACCCCAAAGAGGCCCTGCGTTCTGCCATCCGCATCATGAAGGAAAGCGGTGCACATGCCGTAAAACTGGAAGGCGGCGAGGAGATCAAGGAATCCGTCAAGCGCATCCTGAATGCAGGCATCCCTGTGATGGGCCACCTGGGCCTTACCCCCCAGAGCATCTATAAATTCGGAACGTATACGGTACGCGCCAAGGAAGACCAGGAAGCGGAAAAGTTGATAAAGGATGCCATGTTACTCGAAAAGCTGGGCTGTTTCGGGATCGTTTTGGAGAAGATACCTGCAAGCCTGACCAAAAAAGTCTCCTCCAAGCTCCGCATTCCCACCATCGGTATAGGAGCCGGGGTGCACGCTGACGGACAGGTACTGGTCATCCACGACCTGTTGGGCATGACCCATGAATTCAATCCCCGATTCCTCCGACGCTATATGAACCTGTACGAGGAAATGGGACAGGCGATCGGACAATATGTCTCCGATGTGAAAAGTGAGCAATTCCCCAGCAAGGAGGAACAATACTGAGACTTCGCTTTCCCCAATGAATCGCGTATTTACCCCAAAGAATATAGCCCTCCTCCTGCTGATCGCGCTGAATTTTAGCTGTGACCAATGGAGCAAAACCATTGTTCGGGAGCAAGTGGAACCGGGCTCCTATGCCGAATTGGCCGGTACCTACCTGATCCGCACCCGTGTGGAGAACACCGGTGCCTTCCTGGGACTGGGACGAAATTGGAACCCCTGGGTGAAGCGCATCTTCCTGCAGGGGATTCCCATGGTCGTGATGTTGTTTTTGGTGGGTCGCTTACTGGTCCGGTCCAGGACCGGTCATTTACTCGCTATCGGACTTGGGTGCATCGTGGGCGGCGGACTCGGGAATCTTTGGGACCGTATGGTCAGCGGCTCGGTTACGGACTTCCTGCAGATCCGTTTGGGTCCCCTCCATACGGGGATTTTTAATATGGCGGATGTATCGGTCACCACCGGTTTACTGATCGTAGTTCTCGCTTATGCCTTACCCAAACCCGGCCCCGCATGAATCCGGCCGGGCACAGCACTCCGAAGAACCTGGAAGTCCTTTTTGAAGACAACCACCTGATCGCCGTGAACAAACGGTGCGGGGATATCGTTCAGGGAGACAAAACGGGAGACCTGCCGCTGAGCGAAGTGGTGAAGGAATATATAAAGGTGCGTTACGAGAAACCCGGAGCCGTTTTTCTGGGGGTGGTACACCGCCTGGACCGTCCCACTTCCGGGGTCGTGATTTTTGCCAGAACCTCCAAGGCACTCGAGCGTATGAATGCCCTGTTTGCAGGACGGGAGACCCAAAAGACGTATTGGGCCCTGGTGGAGAAGGCTCCGCCGGAGCCCCGGGGAAGGCTGCAACACTGGATGCACCGAAATCCCAAACAAAATAAATCCTACGCCTACGATGCGGAAGCACCAGGGCGCAAGAGGGCCATACTGCAGTATCGGATGCTAAAAAAGCTGGACCGCTATTTTTTGCTCGAAATTGAATTGGAAACCGGGCGTCACCATCAGATCCGGGCTCAGTTATCGGCTATCGGTTGCCCTATCAAGGGTGACCTGAAATACGGTGCTTCGCGTAGTAACCCCGACGGCGGGATCCATCTTCACGCCCGCGAACTCCGGTTCATACATCCGGTCCGGCAAACACCGGTTAACCTGCTGGCCGACCCTCCGGACGATCCGCTGTGGAGGGCATGCCTGCAACTTTCCCAGCTGCCCTGAGCTATCGTCCAAACTGAAGGGGACGTTCACCCCCACCCCCGGCATTAGCGAATAACCGCCTGGGCTTTTTCCCGGATGATTTCCGCCACGGGGCGGCCCTGCAGGTGGCTTTCCAGCCAGGACAGGATATCCAGATACAGGAAGGCGCGTTTCTCGTACGGGTGATCTTCATATACCTTGAGGCGTTCGTAGAGTTCCTGAAACGCCGGCTTGAGTTCGTGCGGGTAGATCGAACCGATCTTTCTCAGGAATTTGATCATCTCCTTTTGGACCGCATGGAGGTCGTTCATTTTCAGGAGAAATTTATAGGTGCTTTTGAGCTGGACTTCCAGGTGGTAGTCCATCCCGGCCTCAAAATGCGCCACCAGGCTCAGCACGCGGGCAAAACACATCAGGTCTTCGCGCACCTTCATACTCTTGTTCTGGATGATCTTTTTCAGGTACTGAATGCAGGTCTTATGGTCCCCGATCCCAAAATACAGGCAGGCGATCTTGTAGTAAAACAGCATGATGTGGTGCTGGTCCAGGCGTTGCCGGTGCTTGTTGATGCCGTATTCCACGATCCGGACCAGGTAGAGGCCTTTCTCGAAGGTGCCTTCCAGGAAATGCCAGTTGATCTTATTGGCGTTCACATAGAGGAAGCTCAGGGAGGCCAGGTTGTCGTT
>JBNKHB010000105.1:0-8143 GCA_050290125.1 Robiginitalea sp. | reverse complement strand
TGCGCTTTCCGCTGCAGGTGTTAACCGTAGTAACCGGTATCTCCGGAAGCGGTAAAAGCACGCTGGTGCGCAACATCCTGTATCCGGCCGTGCAGAAACTTCTGGAAGGCTATGGCGACAAACCCGGACAGCACACTGGCATCGAAGGGGAGTTTAAGTCCCTCGGTTTTGTGGAATTCGTGGATCAGAATCCGATCGGCCGGTCCTCCCGCTCCAACCCGGTGACCTACGTAAAGGCTTACGACGAAATCCGCAACCTCTTTGCCAATCAGAAACTCAGCAAGATCCGGGGATACAAGTCCAAGCACTTCTCCTTTAATGTAGATGGCGGACGTTGCGAGAAATGTAAAGGCGAGGGCGAGATTACCGTAGAGATGCAGTTCATGGCAGATGTCCACCTGGAGTGCGACCAGTGCGGCGGTAAACGATTCCGGAAAGAAGTCCTGGAAGTGCGCTTTGCGGAGGCCTCCATTGCGGACGTCCTGGAGATGACCGTGGACGAATCCATCGCCTTCTTTGAGGGAAACAAACAGCAAAAGATCGCGAACAAACTGCTGCCGCTACAGCATGTTGGCCTTGGATACGTCACCCTGGGGCAACCGTCCTCTACTCTATCCGGCGGCGAGGCTCAGCGCATCAAGCTGGCCTCCTTCCTGGGCAAGGGTCAGGGCCGGGAAAAGGGGCTCTTTATCTTTGATGAACCTACAACCGGTCTGCACTTCCACGACATCCGGAAATTGCTCGATTCCTTTAATGCCTTGTTGGACAAGGGCCATACCCTGGTGGTCATCGAACATAACCTGGAATTGATCAAATGCGCAGACCATCTAATTGATCTGGGGCCGGAAGGCGGTGATAAAGGCGGGCAACTCGTGGCCAGCGGCATTCCCGAAGCCGTGGCCGAACAACCGGATTCCCTTACCGGCGGTTACCTCAAATCCAAGCTGCACCCCTAGGGATTTTTTCTCTTAATTTTTACAAGCTGCCGGAGCCTTGTTCAGGTTTCCCGGCTAGAGCTGCTTTGAAATATTTTGGTAATCAACTGTATTACAGCAGCATACCTTTGTCGACCAATTTTTGGCACGCTGTTTGTTTCTTCCTGGTCGGATAGCAAATAATTGTATCCGGAACTTAAAACCTTATACGATGAAAAAGTTAGTACTCATTATTGCGGCCCTTTTGACGGGAACGGGAAGTTCCTTCGCCGCCGGTTCAGTTGATAAGGTTGCAGCGAGCAATGCTTTGAGATATGGAAACTCGTTTATTTTTGTGGAAAACGGTATCACCTTTTCCGTATATCCCGACGGAGAATTCGATTTCTACCTCGATAACCGCACCGGTGTAAGTGCGCACGTAGGTGTCGGACCGGTTGGGGTAACCTTCAATTCCGGATACGACTACAATCCGTATGTACAGTATGACGATTACGGTGCCGTGGTCCAGGTGGAGAACGTACCCATCTATTACGATTATTACGGCAGGGTAAACCGCATCGGCAATATCAATATCTGGTATCGCAACGGCCTGGCCTACAGGATCGGCGGGATGCGCATCTACTACGGTCCCAGCGGATACTACGATTACCATACCGGGTTTATCAATGTGTATAACCGCGTATACGTATACCGCCCCTGGCACAGATACTTCGTACGCCCGGCCGTAGGATTCTGCATGGTGTACAACCGGCCTTACCGCAGGTACTACAGCCCGGTACGTTACACCTATTATCGCCCCTACCGCCATAACCGCAGGCATGCATATGCCCGGATCGGCAAAACCTACAGGTACCAGGAGCGTGCGGATCGCAACCGGGTATACCGCAACGACAGCCGCGTAAGCGTTCGCCGTCATGCGGCCCGCTCCAACGATCGGATCGCCTATGATCGCGACAGCAGGATCCGCGACCAAAGGCCTGTTGCCAGGACCGACCGGCGCGCAGATGCCCGGGGTACGCAGGATATGCGCCGCAATCAGCGGCCCGACACCCGAGCAGCCCGTACGGATCGCCGTCCGGATACCCGCGGCACCCAGAATCTTCGCCGCGGTGAGCAAGGCAAACGTGCGGGAACTACGGTAACGCGCTCCTCGCGTGAGGTTCGTACCTCACCTGCAGGGCGAACCGTGAAAACGAGCCGCTCAGTGACCACGCGTAAACCGGTTGCCCGTGATGTACGTGGAAGTCAGAGCAAGGGCGTTGCCCGGAAAAGCAGCCCTGCTGTGACCAGCCGCAGTACCACGGTACGGCGCTCGGCGCCCAGTGGACGCAGCCAGGAGGTAAGAAAGACCACCCGGAGTACCAGCGTGAAACGCCAGGTAGTGCAACCGAGCCGCAGAAGCACAGCGGGCCGGGGCAATTCCGGAAACCGGAGCAAAAGATCCGGTAACGAATAAAAGATAGTTTTTAGGTTGGTTAGTTGTTAGGACCCCGCGGAGGAATCTTCCTCCCGGGGTCCGCTTTTATGGAGCCATTTGGGCAACATGCCGCCAATTTCGGGAAGAAGCTTCAACCGCAATATGATCCCCATGAAGAAAAGACCGATCAGACCGCTCTTAACTGCAATGGCCAGAAGCGGGTGGAACGGGAAGCCCAGCCAATAGAACAGGAAATAGGTAAGGATGGCAAGGCCGATTACCCGCGCCGTACCCCTGCTCCAGGGAACCAGCTTGAAGGTGGCCTTCACAAAAAACAGCTTTACGGTATTGTATAGGCTTAACGCCAGGAAGGTCGCCAGGGCGGCTCCCTCCAGCCCGTAGACCGGAATTAGCCAGCTATTCAGCAAAATGGTCAATACGGCCAGCACCACGCCCATGACCAGTAAGGTCCGGTAATATTTGGAGTTGTAGAGGATGGCGCTGTTGATCCCCAGGAACGAATCGTACACGCGAGCGGCCCCGATCAGAACGATGATCCAGAAACTTCCCCGATAGCTTTCGGGTAAAAGGACATACAGATCCCCAAGATTCAACAGGATCAATAGGAACACGAGTAGCGAAACGATGAGCAGGGACAGCGAACTTTTCTTATACAGTGCGCGCAGGCCTTCCAGGTTTTGCTCATGCATGAGCTGAGCGGTCAACGGATAGGTAATCTGATGCATGGCACGCTGGGGTACGATAATGACCGTGGCAATAAAGACCGCAACCGTGTAGTAGGCCACGTTCTCGATCGGGATATACTGGTTGATCATAAAGCGGTCGATCTCAAGCAGTAACACCGAGACCGAGCCTCCGAGCAATATCAAAGCACTATAGATGATAATATCACGACTGTCATGCGGGAATTTCATATTGAGCCTCACCGGCTGTACACCGATCGCATAGACGGCCATAACCAGCGTTCGAAGGAGGTATAAGGCCACCAGAAACATCAGAAATTGCGTCTCATTGATCCATTCAAGATACAGTGCAAGCAACATGATCATCACCCCCAGCCGTGCAAAAACCTCCTTCATGAACGTGCCGAAGGCAGAACGCAACCTCACTTTGCTCCAGGTAAAGAAGACTTCAAAATACGCCATGGCCAAACCCACAATGAAAATATGCCAGACATATCCCGAAACCACCTCATTTTCACGCGCCAGGAAGGCCCCAATGGCGTTTTCGGCCAGCAGGCTGAAGAGGCCAAGGGGAAGCACGAGCAATAAGGGCAGCATAAGCATAAGGCTCAGGAGTTTATTGCGATCCTGGCCTTCGGCATACGCCGGAAAGTATTTGATGAGGGTATTGGGAACCCCGAAGGAGAGCAGCGGCATTAGCAGGGCCCCGGTTGACAGCACCACCCCAACCAGGCCAAAATAGGCGTCCGACATAAAACGGGTATAAAGCACCAGCGTATTGATGGCGCCAAGCCCAAACCCCGCGTAGGTAAGCAGCGTATTTATGACGGATTGCCTGCGGACGACTCCCATAATATTTCTTTAGCAAATTGCTCTGTTAGCGCTTTGCGGTGGTATTTTTCAATCCCGGCAGCTTTGCCGTTTAGTGTTCCGCTCTGATATTCCCTGAACCAAATGCGGAGCTGTTCGATGATCGCGTCCCGCTGATCATAGGTGAATCCCGAACCGCAACCCGCTTCCCGAACAAGGGCCGCGGCTTCCCAATCCTCAGGTCCAATGGCCAGTACAGGGCGGGAGGCGGCCATGTACTCGAATAGTTTTCCGGGGAGGATGCCCCGTGTTTCTGGTGCGTCGATCTCGATCAGGAGCAGGACCTGGGCCTGCCGCTGCCGTTGCACCGCCTCCGCATGGGGAATATAAGGCTCAATTCGCACGCGATCCCAGATGCCAAAACGTTTCAATGCCGATTCTACTTCCGGGCTTACCAGGCCGGTCAGTTCCAGACTTAACGATTCCGCGAATTGGGCATCTTCCTTGCAAAGCTGTCCCAATGCGGACCACAAGGCGAATGGATTCCTCCCGCTCAACAAGGAGCCGACATGTGCCAGGACAAACGGGCCCTCCGGTTGTGCGCCTTCAGCCGGTTGCATCTCATAGCCATTGGTAATTACCTGAACCGGCCTTCCGGCTATCTTGCCTAAGTCCGCCGCTGTCTTACGGCTTGTTGCGACCACACAATCCGCTTCCCGCAGCACTTGCTCTTCCAGCTCCCGATGCCTCCGTTGCGCCCTGCCGCCCAGATACAGGGAGCTCTGATAGCCGATCTCCGTCCACGGATCCCTGAAATCCGCCACCCAACGCACTCCATGCCGCTTTTTGGCTTCCAGACCGATCAAATGAACGCTGTGCGGCGGACCGGTGGTAATTACGGTCCGTATGCCTTCGTTTTCCAGAATGGCAGGCAATTCCCGCCTTGCAACGGCAACCCAATTGCGTCTGGCATCCGGTATAAACAGGTTACCGCGGATCCAAAGCAATAATTTCTCCGTCCAGCTGCGGTCCTGCTTTCGGATAATACCGGAGCTGATGCGACGCGTTTTGCGGCGGGCGAACAGACCAGCGAGTCGATAAGGTTCCCAGAACCTGCTCCGGTAGATGCGGAGCCCTTTGGGCACTACCTGCTGCAACTCCGGATCGGTTATGGGATAATGCGGTTTCTCGGGGATGTACAATACAGGCTCAACGCCAAAACCCCTAAGGTACTTTACAAAATAAAGCCAACGCTGTACCCCTGGGCCGCCGGCGGGCGGCCAATAGTAGGTGGCGATCAGCACCTTCTGCATCAGGCCTTCGTTTTTCTGCCTTTCACCCACTCAAAGCCGGCGGCGCCCAGCAGGACCAGGGCCAGTAATGCGGCGCCCGCCAGGCTGTATTTACTGCCCGTTTCCACCACCTCCGGAATGAATCGAAACTCCACCGTATGCCGGCCTGCGGGCACGGACATGCCGCGCAGCGCATAATTCACTCGGAAGTGGGGGGCGGTCTGCCCGTCGATATAAGCCTGCCAGCCATGCGGGTAATACATCTCGGAGAATACGGCAATGCCTTCTTGTGCACTTTGGGTCTGGTACTTGAGGTAGTTCGGCCGGTAGGTTTCCAGGCGTATCGAGGCGGTTGAATCCGTTTGTGCGGAAGTAGCCCGCACATTCGGGAAATCTGTCGCATTTACCACCGCAAAACGGGCAACGTCCAGCGTATCCAAGGCCTGGATCTCTGTATCTGCGCCCTGAACCGAAATAAGCCCGGATACAAACCAGGCATTCCCTAAAGCCTCCGGGTTCAGGGCCACGCTCGGGGCGCCCTCCTCGTCAGGCTGGATGAGGTATTTCGTATTCAGCATGTTCAGTACCCTCCGGTTGTTGTTGTACACATGGTATTCAAACAGATCCTGTAGCCGCTTCGGTTTGGCGGCGTGATAACCGCCCAGCGAATGGTGGAAATACGACGTCCGGGCACCGTTGAGGCCCTCAGAGGTATTGTAGACGCGGTAAACCGAACTGTCCCTTAGGATCAATTGATCCGCCTGGGTTCGGGCTATAGGCGCATTCATCCTGCGCTCCGCCACAAAATCTTCCTTGTTCACATACCTGCGGTCCACCCCTACCAAATCCACTACGATCAGCAGGGCTACCCCAACCAGTACACCGGTAGGGCCCAGGCGTTTGCGGGTATGCAGCCACAAAAGCAGTGCAGCCAGCGCCACAAAGATCATGGAGCGCAGGGTATCGTTCAGGTAGACAGCCTGACGGTCCAGCCGGATAAGGGAAATCACTTCGTCCCCAAAATAGCGTCTTAGGATTTCGTCACTGGAACCCGTAAAATCAAAGGCAGACCTGAAGAGCAGGAGCAACACCCCAAGCCCCACCAGCGATATACCTGCAATAGCAAGGGCGCGGAGTTTGCTTCGGTCCCCCAGCGTCGGGCGGAGATAGCTCATCAGCCCCAGGATCCCCAGGATTGGAATGCAGAGTTCCAGGACCACTTGAATAGAAGAAACCGCCCTGAATTTATCATACAGCGGAAAGTACTCGATCATGAAATCGGTCAGCAGCGGAAAATTCTTCCCCCAGGAAAGTGCCAGGGACAACAAGGTGCCTCCCAGCAACCACCACCGGGCCCTGCCCTTGACCAGCAACAAGCCCAGCAGGAACAGGAACAGCACCACCGCACCCACGTAGGCAGGTGCAGCAACGCCCGGCTGATCCCCCCAATACAATTGCAGGTTATTGCTGAAATCGAGCGCCTGGGACCTGGGGACCCCCTGGTCGATCAGGAATTCATAGGTTTTGGAGCCTTCCCCTAAAGCTTCGGTGCTCCCACCCCCGAAGAGTCTGGGCACGAAGAGATTCAGGGACTCTGCAATCCCATAGGAATATTGGGTGATGTACTCACTGTCCAGGCCCTCGGTGCGTTGTTTAGGATTTCCAAGCGGATCGAGTTGCAAGGCAGACGGGCCCCGCGTACTCCACTCGGCATATTCGCGGGTTGCCAGCAGGGAGGTGGCGTTGGCCAAAATACCCAGGGCCACGGCCACCAGCAAAAGGCCAACGGAAATAAAATAGTGCTTCAGAAGCCTTTTGCGTATCGCATCCACCAGGTAGACCAGGCCGAGTATCAATACCAGTAACATGAAGTAATAGGTCATCTGGTAGTGATTGGCCTGAACTTCCAGGGCCATGGCAAATGCGGTCAATACAAATCCCCACACATATCGTTTTCGGAATACCAGGATGATCCCGCCGAGCAGCATCGGGAGATAGCCAAGAGCATGGGCCTTGGCGTTGTGCCCTACCCCCAGGATAATGATCAGGTAGGTGGAAAAACCAAAGGCCAGGGCTCCCAGCGCTGCCAGCCGGTATTCCACTTTCATGCAGCACATCAGGATATAAAATCCGAGAAAATAGAGGAACAGATAGTCTGCGGGCCGGGGCAAAAAGCGGATCACCCGGTCCAGTTGTTTGACGTAATCGTGCGGATATCGCGCGCCAAGCTGGTAGGTGGGCATCCCCCCGAAGGCGCTATTCGTCCAATACGGCTCCTCTCCGGTCCGGTTGCGAAAATCCTCCTGTTCCCGGGCCATGCCGCGGAACTGGACAATATCAGACTGGTATATGACCTTGCCCTGCAGGACGGGATAGAAATACGCCAGGGACGCCAGGGCAAAAAATACAAGAACAAAAAAGTGGGTGAAGAAAGGTTTGAAAGTGCGGTTCATGGGTTGGTTGCTGGTCCGTTTATTCGATCTCTTCGAATTCGATGTATTCCCCTACCGGTTGCTTATTTTCTTTAGTTCTAGAAGGTCTTTCTTCAACGGTCACTTCACCTACGGGACGTTCTGCCTCCTGCCTGTAACCGCGCTGGTCAAATGCCCGCTGAAAGTAGGCCTCGGTTTTACGGGCAGCATATTTCCGCAACCAGGGACGCAGCAATTTGGAAAGCCAACTCAGCAGGTAATAGCCCAGCAGAATAAAAAATACCGTCCGTAAAAACCCCATATTATGATGCGATCAATATATCAAAAGTACGATTCCGACGTTGTATACTCTGTATAAATGTCCTAAAATAATTCTAAATATGGCTGTTAGCGCCTGCCGTTTTCCCGGCAAAACCATACGGAACATCCTTTTCGGGGCCTTGATGTTCAGCGGTTTCCCAGGATGGTCCCAATACACGGATGTCATCAATTCCAACCGGCCCGGAAAGGCGAACAGCGCGTACGCAGTCGGTACCGGGGTGATACAGGCGGA
>JBNKHB010000104.1:0-8183 GCA_050290125.1 Robiginitalea sp. | reverse complement strand
ATTCTATGCCCACGCCACCATATTGAACCTGCTCGAGACCAAGCGGGAGCTCTACCGCATCGGACGTGCGGATCCCGACAACGTGCCGGTGATCGACAACCTCCGGAGATACCTGTTTTCCGTGGGCTATATCTTTGGCCGCAGCGAATGGCGGGTGGAGCCCTCGGTAATGCTGCAGCTTACCGAGTTCACCCAGGAGAAGGCCATGGACGTGAACGCCAAGGTGTATAAGGATGTCAGTTTCGGTACCGTTTGGGCCGGGCTTTCCTATCGCAGGAGTTTTGACGGGGCCCAGTATGTGACCAACGGAGAGTTCGGGGAGCAGCGCCTGCAGTTGTTTACCCCCATCATCGGGGTGAACGTCAACCGGTTTATGTTCTCCTACAATTATTCCTATCAATCCGGGGATATCCGCCTGGACAACGGGGGCTTCCACCAGATCACATTGGGCTACGACTTTGGCCCGGAGCGGGAGAATCGCTACGACTGTTACTGTCCAGCTGCGAACTACTAAGCCCCGCTTCCAGTTCGTATAAAATTGCACGTGGATGTAAAAAGCCCGGTACGCTATTACAACGCACCAGGCTTTTCTCCAACCACACCATCCTTCAGCATGTCTATTTCTCCACCCAGCGGAACGATTTGCGTTCGGCTTGTTTTTTAACGGCCGCCAGCAGCGCGCTTTGCAGATTCACCTCCTCGGCGCTGCGGTGCTCGGCCAGGTAGGTCTCGCGCTTGCGGTTGGCCTCCTGGATTTCCGTCTGGATCCGTTTGCGCTGCTGCAATTGCTTTTCCAAATGCGCCTGCAGGCCGTCTTCGTCCAGATCCTGTAAAGGCGCGGGCAGGGCTGCCCGGTCCAACTTGTCCAGCTCCACCTTGTTTTCCGCATACGCATCCACCAGGTCCCAGCTGCTGTTCTGGTAATAACCGGAACTTTTGCTGACGGCGCGCTCCACCATCACGGCTTCCTCCATTTCCATGGCGTTGTTGTCCTGAGCGGACTGCTGTTGTTTTTTAGCGCGACCCCGGCTGCCGTACCCGATATAGGTATTGTTCAGGGCCGTATTCAGTTGGATGATCACATCGTCGTACGGGGTCACGATATGGACGATCTCACGGTTGTGGTCGATGGCCGTATACTCCCCGCCGCCCCGTCGGGCGCCGTCCGCCCAAAGGGTATTGACCCCCAGGTGGTAATCGCCGCAAAAAATGGTGTTTACCACCACGTCCTTTTCGGCCGTATCACTCATTACGGACTCATAAGCCACGCGCCCCTGGTTAAAGGGTTCATTCCCCGCAATAAAGACAAAACGGAGGTCACCGGGCTCCGGGCTCCATTTGAGCTGGCGCAGCGCAGTGCGGATTACCTGGCCGCAGTATTCCTCCCCGCCGTTGGTGCTAAGGGAAAAGAGTCGCTCAGAGATCTCATCCAGGTCGTTGCTGAACGGCAGCACCTGCCGGATATAGCCTTCCCCGGCATCCAGGCCGTCGTTGCCGTATTCGTAGAGGGCGATCTCGAGCCGGGGCTCGCGGGCCTCCCGGCAGCGCACATAGGTAAATTCGTTAACGATGTCCCAAAGGGTAGCCTTGGCCTGGTTGATCAGGCCGTCCATGCTGTTGCTGGTGTCCAGCAGCAAGGCGATCTGTACCCGGCCCTCCGGCGCAGGCTGGGATCTTTGGTCAGCCGCACGGGCAAAAGTTGCAGTAAGCAACAAGGCGGCCATGTAGATTAATTTGTTAGGGCTCATAGGATTTTTTATTTGAATTACAGGGCCAATCTACCCGGAAGACCGCAAAATTAAAATCTGGAATGAGCCAGCGGACGCCCCGGATGAGGGAAATGAAGCTCGGGCTTAGGGATCTCCGAAAATCCCCATAATTTCGGGTGGTTTCAGCGTATTTCACGTTTTTTCATCTGGTTGAAATAGGCTAAGTTTACTCCATGGAATCCCTGAAACGTCCCCTCGGCATCTTGCTGCTCCTCCTGTTCGCAGGACCGGTCCTGGCACAGGAACCCTCCGGGCGGGTGGAGTTTAACCTGAAGGGCAAGGTGGTGGCCGGCGAGCGCGAATATGCGCTTTCCGGCATTGAAGTGCGTACGGACAAAGGCGCCGTTACCTTTACGGACGGACTGGGGGAATTCAGCATCCGCGCTGCTGCCGGCGATCTGCTCATTGTCAGCGGGGCGGATATCAACACGGTGCGCTACAGGATCAAGGATGACGAAGAAGTGAAGGTGGTCATTGAAGGGGCGGATGCCGCTGCTGCTTCCCGCTCCTCGATTTCAAGGAATTCGGGGCCGCTGCAGCACCGCAGCCTGTTGGATTCGGCCAATTATTACAAAGAGACCGATATTGTCCGGAGCCTTGACTTTGTGACCCGGTCCATTGAACTGCTGAACGACCGCAGCAACCGCCGGGATTTAGCGCGTTCCCTGGCCACTCTGGGGGAAATCTATCAGTATCACGGGCAACTGGACCTTGCCGTGGATAATTACCGCGAGTCCCTGGAAACCTATGAAGCCCTATCCACGCGCTTGAAACTGGCCCGGGCACTGGTGTTGAACGAGCGCTATTCAGATGCCGAGGAAGTATTGGGGTCCAGGCTCGCCCAAAACGGGGTGAACCCGGAACAGCGGGTGGAAGGGTATGAGATCCTTGGGGATGCCAATAAGGGAATGGGCCTGATCAACCCGGCCGTGAACTACTACAACCAGGCGCTTACCATCGCGGATAAGAACCAGATGGCCCAAAAGGTAACCGACCTTAATTCCAGGATCGCGGATGCTTATGACACGGCAGATCGCACGGTGGAAGCAGAAGCCTTTTACGGCAATTCCCTGCGGCAGGCCAAGGCCCAGGACCCTGCCCGGGAAGTCCAGGAAAGCGAGAAGGTAGCCGATTTTTATAACAAGCGCAGCAGATATCCGGAAGAGATCGCCCTGCGCAAGCAAAGCCTGGAACGCCTCCGGGCCATGGAAAGCCCCGTAGAAGCGCGCACGGAAGGGCCGCAGACCGATTCCATCACGGTTCAGGAGGTAAATTACAAGATCGGCAGGGCCTATCTGGCTCAGGACCGGCAGGAAGAGGCCATTCCATTCCTGGCGGAGAGTATCAAGGAGGCCAGTTCGCAAGGCGACCTGGTCGTGGAAAAGGACGCCACGCGCAGGCTGTCCGAGGTTTACCGGAACCGGGGGGACTTTGAGAAGGCGCTGGAACTGTACCAGCAGTATGTGGCCCTGGTGGATACGCTATACATCCGCAAAGAACAGGAGTTGGGCCAGGCTGCCCGCTTTAGCAGCGAGCTGGCCAGCCGGCAGAGCCGCATCAACTCCCTGGAACAGGAACGGGAGCTGTCCCAAAGCAAGTACGACCTGGCCCTGGCCGAACAACGCCTGGTACAGGAGATCAACAAACGGCAGCAGTACATCATTTACTCCCTGATCTTCGGGCTCATCCTTACGGGGCTGGCGGCCTTCTTCTACTACCGAAGCAACCGGCAGAAAGAACTGGCCAACCACCTGTTGGCCCTCAAGGGGTTGCGCACCCAAATGAACCCGCATTTCATCTTCAACGCCCTGAATTCGGTCAACCACTATATCGCGCGGAATGACGAGCGCAGCGCCAACCGGTACCTCAATGACTTCTCGAGGCTTATGCGCACGGTACTCGATAATTCCGAAAGGGACTTTATTCCCCTGACCGAGGAGGTGGAACTGCTGGAACTCTACCTGAAGCTGGAACACGCCCGTTTTCCGGATAAATTCGAATATGCGGTGGAAGTGGATCCGCATCTGGACCTGGAGGCATTCTCCATCCCGCCCATGTTACTGCAGCCCTATGTGGAGAACGCCGTATGGCATGGCCTTCGGTATAAGGAAGAGAAAGGCAGGTTGGAGGTACGCATCGGGCCCGAAAGTCCCGGAGTCCTTCGGATCGAGATTTCGGACGACGGCATCGGACGCAAGCAGTCCGCGGCGGTGAAGACCCGGAACCAGCAACGTCAAAAATCCAAGGGCATGGGGAACATCCGCAAGCGGATCGAGATCCTGAACCGGATGTACGGAGACCGCATTGCGGCAAATGTAACGGACCTGAACGAGGACGGGACAGGCACCAAAGTTGTATTAACCCTTAAAAACAGCTGAAATGGAATTAAAGGCCGTTTTGATAGATGACGAGGCCCAGAGCCGCGAGATCCTGAGGAATTACCTGGAGAAGTATTGCCAGGGAGTGGAGATCGTGGGGGAGGGCGCCGATGTAAAGGAAGGGGTGGAAGTGATCCGTAAAACCAACCCGGACCTGGTGTTCCTGGACGTGGAGATGCCGTTTGGCAACGCCTTTGACTTGCTGGAGCGCTTGCCGGACCGGGAATTCGAGACCGTTTTCGTGACCGCCTACCAGCAATACGCCATGGATGCGCTGAACAGCCATGCGGCCTATTACCTGATGAAGCCGATCTCCATCGACGCCCTGGTGGCGGCAGTGGACCATGTGCGCGAGATCAAGGGCAAGGAAATGAAGCTGCACGACCGAGTCTTGCGTGCGGTGAACCAGGTGGAGGGCAAGATCACCATCCCCCAGCTGGATGGTTTTGAAGTCCTGGAGGTGTCGGACATCCAATATTGCAAGGCGGATGACAACTATACCCAGATCTTTTTGAAGGACCGGAACGTCCTGGTGAGCAAGACCCTGAAGTACTTTGAGGACGCGCTCAGTGATTTCGGGTTTGCTCGGGTCCATAAATCCTATCTCGTAAATGTGAGCGAGGTGGTGCGGTACCGCCGCGGGAAGGGGGGCAGCGTGGTCCTGGCAAGCGGGGTGGAGATCATGGTGGCGCCCTCTCGAAAAAAACAGCTCCTGAGTTTTTTTGAATAAACAAATGACAATCAAAAAATGGGAATCGTAAAAAGCGTTCGCGGCAAACGGCCGGAATTTGGAGCCGATTGTTACCTGGCGGATACAGCCGTGGTGGTGGGAGACGTGGTGATGGGAGACCGCTGCAGCATCTGGTTCGGAGCCGTGGTCCGGGGGGATGTGAACTCCATTCGGATGGGGCACCAGGTGAACGTGCAGGACGGTGCCGTCATACACTGCACCTACAAAAAGGCGGCCACGCATATCGGGAATAAGGTTTCAATCGGGCATAACGCCATTGTGCACGGCTGTACCGTGCACGACAAGGTTTTGATCGGCATGGGCAGTATTGTCATGGACCACTGCGAAGTGGGTTCCTACAGCATCATTGCGGCGGGAGCCGTGGTGCCGCAGGGAACCGTAATCCCCGAGGGCAGTATTTATGCCGGGGTACCCGCTAAAAAGATCGGCGAGGTACGCCCGGAGCTACGGGAAGGCGAGATCGACCGGATCGCTGAGGCCTATGTGATGTATTCCGGCTGGTTTCAGGAGGAAAGGGCTGAGGACGAAGCAGATGAGTAACACCCCCCGCACGCGCATCCCAGGGGCGTAATGCGCTCCCTGATTCAAATCATTTCCTGCCAGAGCCGCTTTCAGGACCTTTTATGCCTCAAACATGGACGGTCCTTCAAAAACGTGGCGCCTTGCCATCCTCCTGCACGCCTTTATGGCGGTCAGTGCCCTTCCGGCCGGCTTCCTCCTGGTTCAGGCACCGGACGGCAGCAGCCTGGGATTGCCGCCCGGCCTGATCGCGGGATCCCCCTTTGATAGCTATCTGATCCCCGGCCTGGTGCTCTTCATTGTTCTGGGCGGGTTTAACGCGCTCCTGTTCATCCTCCTTATCCGTAAATCCGGCACCTTCTTTTACCCTTCGGCACTTATGGGATTGGCTCTGGTTATTTGGATCCTGTTGCAGGCCTATTGGATCGGCTGGGTAAGCTTCCTGCAGCCTTTTTACCTGCTTATCGGGTTGATCCAGCTGACGTTGGGATGGCATGGCCTCCGGGACCGGCCCTTTCCCCCAAGGCGGCAGTAACGCTATATTGTCGGGCGGATACGCAGAATTCCGTTACCTTTGCGGCATCTAAACGCAATGAAAATGACAGCCTACGTTTTCCCGGGCCAGGGAGCCCAGTTCAGCGGTATGGGGAAAGACCTGTACGAGGAATTTCCAACAGCACAGGTGCTTTTTGAACAAGCCAACGATATCCTGGGTTTTTCCATCACGGATGTGATGTTTGAAGGCAGCGCCGATGACCTTAAGCAGACCAAAGTCACACAGCCGGCCATCTTTTTGCATTCGGTGGTCATGAGCCGGGTGATGGGGGATTCCTTTCGGCCGGACATGGTTGCCGGGCACTCGCTCGGCGAGTTTTCCGCCCTGGTGGCCAACCAGACCCTGTCGTTTGAAGATGGGTTAAAGCTCGTTTCTCAACGGGCCATGGCCATGCAGAAGGCCTGCGAATTACAGGAAAGCACCATGGCTGCCGTATTGGGGCTGGACGATGAGGTTGTTGAGGCCGTTTGTGGGGAGACCCCCGGCACCGTGGTAGCGGCAAACTACAATTGCCCCGGGCAACTCGTGATTTCCGGGGAAGTTTCCGCTGTAAACGCGGCCTGCGAAAAATTAAAGGAAGCCGGTGCCAAACGCGCGCTCATCCTGCCTGTCGGCGGCGCCTTTCACTCCCCTTTGATGGAACCGGCCCGTGAGGAATTGGCCGCGGCCATTGAGGCCACGCAATTCTCGGCGCCTATCTGCCCGGTCTACCAGAATGTGACGGCATCCGCCGTAACGGATACGGATGCGATCCGGCGCAATTTGATCGCACAACTTACCGCTCCGGTGCGCTGGACCCAAAGCGTGCGCCAGATGGTGGCCGATGGCGCTGAAAACTTTATAGAAGTGGGCCCCGGCAAGGTGTTGCAAGGCCTGGTACGCAAGATAGAACCCTCCGTTTCAGCCGAATCCGCCCAACTCCAGGATTGAGGTCGGTTTTAACCCGAAAATGGGTTATTTCGACCGCTAAATTGGCGGAACCCTCGTTTTTTTAGTATTATTGGCTTTCCGATTTCGGGTACCTCAAACGCCTTGTCGGAGAACACTATTCAGCCGCTTTCTAAAGCGCATGCTATGGAACGGAGACTCTTCAAAAAGCCCCGCCAGTTTTCATTTCCAGGTGCCAGACGCCTGTGGGTGCTGGCGTGTTTTTTTACTACTTTTTTTGCGTTTGGTCAGAACCTTACCATCGATGACATTGCACAGGCTGAAGGTTCCGGGGGCAGTACGAACTTCATCTTCACCGTTAGCAGAGGCGATGCATCCATTGGCGCCGTGACTTTTGATGTCAATACGGTTGGGGGAACGGCCACCAGTGGTGTGGATTTTACGGCCATCGTTGGAGGTACGGGTACCATCCCCATACTGGCGGCATCCACTACGATCACCGTATCCGTTACGGGCGATGTTTCACCGGAAACAACGGAGGCATTTTCGGTCGTGATCAGCAATCCTACCGTTGGCGCGATTGCGGACGACACGGGCATCGGGACCATATTGGATGATGATCAAACGATCAGTATCAGCGATGTGACGCTTGCCGAAGGCAATGCCGGGCAAACCGCATTCAATTTTACGGTGAGTGTGGATGGCGGAGGGGCCGCCCTGAGCACAATCTCCTTTGGCGTGAATACCGCCAACGGTACCGCTACGGCCGGCAGCGGCGACTATGATGCCATTGTAGCAGGTGCCGGGCAAATCACCGTGGGCCAGACCAGCGGAACGGTTACCGTGCAGGTCAACGGGGATACCACCCCGGAGCCCAACGAGACCTTTACGGTGAACCTGAGCACTCCTACCAATGCGACCATCAACGACGGATCCGGATTGGGTACCATTACCAACGATGATGCGCAAACCATCAGCATCAGCGATGTAACCCAGGCGGAGGGCAACGCAGGCACCTCGAACTTTATATTCACGGTGAGCGTGGATGGCGGCGGCAATGCGCTCAGCAACATTGGTTTTACGGTAAATACGGCCAATGGTACAGCCACGGCCGGTAGCGATTATGTGGCCATTTCCGGCGGCAGCGGTACCATCACTGCGGGCACTAATAGCATTACAGTCCCGGTAACGGTTAACGGGGATACCACCCCAGAGGGCAACGAGACCTTTACGGTTAACCTTAGCGCTCCAACCAATGCCACCATCAATGACGGTTCCGGACTGGGCACGATCAATAATGACGATTCCCAGAGCATCAGCAT
>JBNKHB010000103.1:0-8359 GCA_050290125.1 Robiginitalea sp. | reverse complement strand
ATATCGTCCAAAACAACAAAGGCCATATCTGGAAAAGCCCCTACCACACCTACAGGGCATTGATCAATTGCATGAAAAGGCTGGAGGCTTCAGGGGAATAGTTCACCGGGCGGATAGAGGGTGATCCCGAGATCGTTCTTCAGGATTTCATACAACCCTTTGGTCCGCGGCAACTCATAGGTGAAATAATATTCCATGGCGCGGACTTTGCTTTGGAGGAAATCCTGCGTGTATTGGGCTTCCTCACATTGCGACGCCTCCCTGGCGATGTCCAGCCAGAGCCAGCCCACGACGATTTTCCCCAGGTATTCCATAAAAACGGAAGCGTCGGAAAGGAAGCGTTCAAAATCACCTTTTCCCGCAATGGAAAGCAGGTGGCCCACTACTGTTTCGGCTTCTTCCATTACGGTTTCCAACTGCCGGGCATAGGGCTCCAGGGCCTCCATCCCTTTCGTTAGCGCTATGCTTTCTGCGATCTCACCGGTCAGCAGCTCCCATGCCCTACCCTTTTCCATGGTGAGTTTCCTGCCCAACAGGTCCTGGGACTGAATGCCCGTGGTCCCCTCATAGATGGGGTAGATCCGGATATCGCGATAGTATTGCTCCAGGATAAAGTCCGAGCAAAACCCATAACCCCCCAGCACCTGCAGGCCGTTGCTAACCGAAACCACCCCCATTTCCGCGGGGTAGCTTTTGGCGATGGGCGTGAGCACCTCCAGGAGCAAATGGTACTTGCGGCGCTGCGCCTCCTCCGGGTGCGCATGGGACAGGTCCTGGTATTTGGACGCGAGCAGCACCAGGCTCAGGGAGCCCTCCGCTGCGGTTTTCTGGAGCAGCAGCATCCGCTTAACGTCCGGATGGTTGATGATCAGGGTCTGCTCCTGGGAGGGGTCTTTGGTGCCGTCGCGGGAAAGGCGCCGGCCCTGGGGGCGTTCATGGGCATAATTCAGGGACGCCTGATAGGCCGCCATCGTAATGGCGGCAGCTCCCCGGCCCACCCCGATCCGGGCGCTGTTCATCATCTGGAACATATAGGAAAGCCCTTTGTTGGCTTCGCCCACCAACCAACCCCGGCAGTCGCCCGCATCGCCAAAGGAGAGGTGGGCCGTGCAAAAGCCGCGTTGCCCCATTTTCTGGAAATCGGCCACCGTCGTCACGTCATTGGGTTCAAGGCCCCCGTTTGCTCCCGGTCGCTTCTTGGGCACCACGAACAGGGAAATGCCTTTTGTGCCGGCCGGCGCCCCCTTGATGCGGGCCAGGACCAGGTGAACAATGTTTTCAACGCCCTGGTAGTCGCCCCCGGAAATAAAGATCTTCTGTCCGGATAGGTTGTAATAACCCTCCTGAGGCACGGCGGTGGTCGTGATATCGGAGAGCGAGCTCCCGGCCTGGGGTTCCGTCAGGCACATGGTGCCTCCCCAATGGCCCCCGGTCATCTTGGGGACATAGGTTTGCTTAAGCGTTTCACTGCCAAACGTGAGTATCAACTCCGCGGCCCCGTGAATGAGCCCGATATATCCTTGTATGTGGTTGTTTGCCGTTTCCAGGGTGTAGTAGGAGGCGGTAACCACGGCTGCCGGCATCTGCAACCCGCCATCCTCCACATCCATCCAGGCCGATAACGTCCCTATTTCCTCCGCCTTCCGGACAAACTCCGGCACGCTGGGGTGGACGATTATTTCCCCATCCTTATAATGGGCCGGCTGTGCATCCATTTCACGGAAACAGGGGAAGAGTTCCTTGTCCGCCAACTCCCCGACGGCATCCAGGTACAGGTCCACGCTGGTCAGGTCGTACTCCTGGTAGCGCGGTAATTGCAGGATGCCGGACAGGTCATGTACCCGGTACAACAGGAACTTTAAGGTTTGCGAGTCCAGATAGGTGTTTGCCATGGGATACGGGTTGGAGGTTGTCCTACTAAGATAATTGGAAATGCGGCCCCAAACTGGTAAATATCAATCGGTTTATACCGCACCTTCAGCTTCCACCGCAATATCCCACTAATCCCGGCGTTCTAATAGTCCGTAACTCACTAAACACCAAGGTTATGAAAACTATGCACGCCTTTCTGGCGGGAGTTGCCTTCCTGCTTTGCACCGTGGCGATCCACGCCCAGGGCATATACCATAAGGGTACGCTGTACCTGAAAAAGGGTAAGGACAAGGAGGTTTATATCGAGATTGACTTCGGCTTTCCCCAGCGCTTTCAGCAGGGTATCACCTATGTAGAGCCCAAGGACTGGGCGAAATACCAGAAGACCGGGAAGCTGAAGAGCAAGATGAAGCAAAAGATGGAGCCCAAGCACTTCGAATATTTCAGCCTGGAGGACGGGCGGGTCTTCGAGACCATCTGGTATACGGACCTCACCGGCCGCGCCATTAAGATGATCCCCAAGCGGATGACCCTGGAGCGTATTGCTGACGGCAAGATCAGGATGTACAAGCTCTACAGCCGGACCACCGGGAAGATCAATGCGGAATTGGGGGATTACGTGATGGGCGACCGGCAGGAGCTGATCGACTACATCCAGAACAATTTCCAGCTGCTGATCCATAAGGACAGCAAGCACCCCAAGCACGTGCAGCAGATCAACCTGCTGAACTACATTGGGGATAATGCGCGTGTAAAAGAAAATTACGATAACAACCACTACGGCCTGCGGAACCAGTTCTCCGCGGAGCACAAGATGGGCATCTATGTGGGCAAGGAATACGAAGCCGCCTTCCTGCGGATGGTAAACGACTATAACAGCGAATCGGCCCCGGCGAAGTAGCGCCTTTGGCCCTTAATTCAAAACCCCCTCCGCAACCGGGTTGCAGAGGGGGTTTTTATTTGAGGCTTGCTCCGGGCGTTTACCTGGACTTCGCCAGTTGGTACAATTTGTTCAGCTCGTCCGAGGCGTTGCAACTGCTGACCTCCAGGCGGGCATTTTCGATCAGCTGGTCCTGGCTGAAGATGTCAAAGGAACCCACTTCTTTCTCCTCCCCGCCGATCACCATAAAATGGGTATAGGTCTTGGTGTCGTGGTGGAAGACAAAGCCCACATCCCCGATGTTCTCGGTAAGTTCCGCCACGCAAGCCTCGATGGAGGCCTTCAGCGAATCCAGTTCCTCCAGCGTGGGCAGCTCGTCCACAATGTCCTGGGCATCGATGCGGATCCCGTCGGCCTCGGCGATGTACTTCACGTTGTCCGCGGCTTCCAGGAGCTTCGCCTTGTAATCGGCGGAGATCACGGTGCGGTTGATGGTCACGCTCCGGGTATCGGTCTGGGTAAACTGGGAACACTTGAACAGGGTGCCGCCATGGGTAATGCTCACGGTCACCGTCTTATTGATCTTATCCAGGGCCGCCAGGTCGCGCAGGGCGTCCTCCAACTCAGCGCGGGTTTGCGTATTGTCGTTGGAATTGTTCACCGCATTCTTGAGCCGCGTTAAGGCATTCCTGTAGGGGTTGACCACGCTGTTCACCTGGGAGGTGATGTTGTCGCTGCAGGCCACCCGGTTGTTGTCCTCCAGGATCTTGTCCCGCTGGTCCCGGGCACTCTTGATGGCCGCGGCCACCGCATCGTCGATAATGGCCTGCGCGTCGTCCACAATACCGGGCAGGGCTGCGCGAAGGCCCCGCAGGCTCAGCTCCAGTTCGTATTGCTCATTGGCCTTTTCCAGGTCTTCCAGCGCCTTCTCGGTCGTAGCGATGGCATCGTCGATCTGTGCCGTGACCGTTTCTGTGATGCCGTCCGTAAAGCTGACCGGCGGGGTGGTGACCACCCGGGTCTGGTCCGCAGTGAAGGTGATGAAGGCATTCCAGGTATCCTCGTCGATCGCGGCGGTACCCTCCAGGGTCAGTGCTTCCGGCGTTGCCCGCATGTCCCCGGTAATGCCCCGGAAGCCGTCCGGAGTATCCAGGCCGTAAACACCGTTGAGCCCGATATCGAACCAGCCACTGTCCTCCGCATAGCCGTAGGCCTGCAGCCGGTTATTCGGCACGATCGGGATAAAGTCCGGCCACCAGGACAGGTCCGGGTCTACGTACCCGTTGATAAAGGCCCGGGCGGTAACGCCCCCGTCCGTGGAAGCAACCGCTTCGATGGCCGTGCTGCCTTCGCCGATGGGGAAACCGAAGGAAATAAAGGAGGTAATGTCCAGCGAGAACTCCAGCTCCCCGTTGATGCCGGAACGGTACCCCACCTCAAAATCCGAATCAAGGGGGTCCGGCGAGTAGAAGGTGGCGTCGAAGCCCTTGTTCTCATACCGCAGGCCGCTGGCTTCAAAAATGCCCCAGAAGCTAAAGGTGCCGCCCTTAACGGTAGAGGCGTTAAAGGAAACCACCTTGTCAAGGGGGTTGGTGGGCTCATAGATAAAAAGGCCTTCGCTGGATACCCCGAAACTTACCCCGAGTAATTCGCCGCCACCATCGCTGTTCCCGTCGCTGCCTCCGTCTCCGGAGCCGCCACCATCACCGGAACCGCCATCGCTTCCACCGTTCCCGTCGCCGTCGCCGCCCAGGCTGTCGTCATGGCCCAGGGAGAAGAAGAACATGGGGTCGGTATAATCCTGGATCAGCGTAACATGCCCGCCGATAGGCGGGGATATCGACAGCGGCTTGGTCGCTTCCGGGTCGTCATTAAAGCCGATGTTGATCCCGAAGGAGGCGCCGATGGCGAACACAAAATACCAGCGGTCGTCCTGCAGCAGGATCTCAAAATCACGGTTTTCGTTCAGGAATTTGCCGTTGAAATAGCCGATATCCGCCCGTACCGGGGCCTCAAACTCGAAGTAATCCGTGGAAATAGGGACGTCGGCAGATCCGCTGATGCTGCGCAAAGAGCCGTCCTCGTCAAATTGTACATCCAACTCGGCTTCCACAAAGGTGATGGTCTCTCCCGATTCCGTCTCCATGGACAGGCTGCCTTCCACAAGATAGCCGTCCTCCGTTTCGGTTACGTTCCCTTCCGGGGTCAGGTCGTCCTTGGAGATGTCCGATCCCTGGCTGCCTGAATTACCGCCGTTGCCGCTGTTGCAGGAATCCGGACATCGATCCGGGTAACCGCAGGGGTTTTCCGCACATACATTAATACCGGAAGGCTCCACATCGCTTTCCTTGCTGCAGGCAAACGCCAGCAGGACCAGGAAGGCCATGAAGTAATTGGTGAATGTTGAATTGATGGTTTTCATGATTTCAGTTTTGTGTTAAACCTTGCTTCGTATTTTGTGGCTCCTGCCCGGTATCGGTCTGCAGTCCCTCAGCCGGACAAGACCACAAAACTGAAGCGTCCTCTTTCGGACAACACAAACCTATACGCTCAAATCCGGGGATAAAAAAATGGAGGGGGTACAAAGGGGGTACAGGCCTTCAGGCCCCGCCCCATATGGGGGTAAGCGAATTCACGCGAGCTGATAATAAGCCGTGAAACCCATTCGTTTCACACGATAATTTGCCAAACGGAAGTAAAAGCTGTGGCTAATTCCGCTTGTCCTGTTACTCGAGATTTAGATTCACTGAGGTGAACCCGGACTTTGGAGCGGAGCAGGTGGGGCAAACGTAAGTTTCGGATAATTCTTTAAATAAAGTCCCCGGTTCAATACCCAGGAAGGGGTCCCCGATTCGCTCATCGTAAATGGTCAGGCATTGCTGGCACTGGAAGACATCGACCATGTTGATCTCGGGTGCTTTCTTCCGCTCGGACTTGATGGTTTCGTGAATACCTAATTGTCCGAAATAGGTCTTGCTTAATTCCATCAACAAGCCCGGCAGGGCAGACCGGTCTACGTCCTGGGCATAAGGAATGTATTGCCGGGTATTCGGGTCAAAATTCTTACTGTACAACACATTGTAAGTAGGGGCCTGTTTTCCGGTCGCCAGCATTTCGCTTCCCGGGTTTTTTTCTACCACCACGGCCGTAAAATGGGTCCGTTTGCCTACATCGGCACTGATCCCGAAGGTAAGGCCATAGGTACTAATGTCATTCTCATCGAAGGAACGGACCAGGTAATTCTTCAGTTTCAGCGCCTCGCCATCGTCAATGGGTATGTGCCAATTCATCTCCAGTTGGGAGTGGCGGACATTGATCCCCCGGCTCCCCAACAAGCGCTCCAATGCGAGTTTGCTGCTCAATGGAATTCCCTTGACAATAAAGGATTTCCAAGGGGTGATGCAAATCTTCCCAATGCTGTTATCCAGGCAGAACTGGCAGAATTCCTTCAGGAATTCCAGATCGTACCTGTTATTCCGCCAATAAAGCCCCAACCAGAACTTGTCGATCCCCATCCGGTTGATCCCTTCGTAGTATGGGAAAGTCTGTTGTGTGAGCATTAGTGGCTTATCAATCGCCTTGTTCTTGGCATCGTATTGATTCTGGACCAGGAAGAACAGATCCTCTATAGAATGGGCCTCCCGATGGCATCGCTCAATTGCCCGGCATACCGAAACGATATCCCAGGTATAGACCAGAACAGGATAATATTCCCCTTGCTCCCAATGGGGAAGCAGAATATGCAGGAACCAGTAATCCTCATGTTCCGAGGCGATAAAATTTATGTTGCCGCTGAAAAGCGGGACAAGGCGCTGCTTAGGATCGGTAATATTGATCTTTAGCCTGGGTTTGAAATCAAACTCTTCGAGCAGGTAGAGATAGGTGGAGCCTTTCAGCCAGTAAGTGGCATCGAAAATGTCCGAGGCAACATACGAAGTGACGATATTCCGTACGGCCCTGTTGCTTTCCAGTTCTTCTTTGTCCTGTGCGAATTGCTGCAGGGACAATTGCGGTTCTTCAGTGTTAACGGGAAATAACAAATCCTGGCGGGAACCAAATGAAACATGCTCCAGACCAAGGGTTTCCAGAAGTACGATATAGTCCTTTAGTTCCCCGGGAGATGTCACACCCCCTTTCAATAATATCCTGTACAGATCGTCGTTTGCCACCGGGCCTACATTTTAACCAATTGCATTTCCATGAAGGATTTGATCTCCGGCTTACAGCTTCCGCATCCCAGTCCCGCTCCGGTCTGTGAGCAGAGCTCGGCAAAATCCCGGCAGCCTCCCTCCAGAGCGGATATAAGATTCCCGTCACCAACCTGAGCGCAGGAACACACCAACTTGCCTTTCATGGGTTCCTTCTGGCTCCCGCCCCTGAGCAACTCTTCGCGTTTCTCCGAAAGTTCGATTTGTTCCTCTATAAACCTTTTGAATTCGGCAAACTCAACCTTGTCTCCAAGCAGGATCGCCCCAATCAACAGGTCATCTTTAACGATACATTTTTTATAATAGCGCTTGCGAACATCCATCAGCACGATTTCCTCATAACTATCATCTCCCTTCGGCGTATTGACCATCCCGATGCTGCAGAGGTCCAGATCATCGAACTTCAGGATATTCATCAAAACGGATCCGGAATACATGCTGCCCAAATCGCCCAGGACGTAGCGGGCCGCAATATCCGCCTGCATTTCGGCTGCAGACGTGATACCGAACAAGGAGCTCCTGAATTCCGCAATTTCGCCCAGGGCGAATACAGCCGGATCGTTGGTCTTCAGGTGTTGATCCACAAGGAGGCCGCGCCGGTACTCCAGGCCCGTATTGCTGAGGAAGTCGATATTGGGGCGGGTGCCAATGGCGTATACGATGGCATTGGCACGAAGGGTTTTGCCGGTTTTCAAAGTGATCACCAAACGGTTCGGACTGGTTTTGTCTTCGAAAACAGTGCTCACCTCATTGTCAAAATAAAGCTGTATCCCCCGCTCCAGCACGTCCTCGGCCAAGAGCTTGCTCGCAATGGAATCCAATTGACGCTCCATGAGTCGGGGAGCGCGTTGTATGATGCTGATGTTCACCCCGATCTTATTCAGGCTTGCGGCCAGCTCGAGTCCCAGCAGACCGCCTCCCACGATGACTACATGCTGCCTGCCCGCCGGTATCCCGCTTTCTCCGAGATATCGTTTCAGCTTGTCCGCGTCCCCTCGCTCCCGCATGGTAAAGCGGCCGGGGAGATCCATCCGTACTTCTGAAGGAACGAATGCCCGGCTTCCGGTCGCGAGAATCAGGATGTCATAGGTGTGGGTATTTCCCTGTTCATCAGTAACCGTTTTATTTTCCCGGTCAATCCCCGTGATCCCGATACCGGGATGTAGCTCGATGTTCAGCTTTTCGAGTTCCCCGTCCTTGAATTTCTGCAGGGCCTCCCAGCTAAGGTCGTCGTTTACGTATTCCGGCAGGAGGACCCTGTTGTAAAATGGGTGTTTCTCCTTGGAAAAGACCACCAGCTCATCTTCCGTATCGTTTTCCCGGTAGGTTTGGACGAATCGGAAGGCGGCGGCTCCCGCCCCTGCGATAATGATTTTCTGCTTCGCCTTCCGGTATTTGA
>JBNKHB010000102.1:0-8394 GCA_050290125.1 Robiginitalea sp. | reverse complement strand
ATCCAGGCCTCCTGGAACTGGCCCATAGGCCGCAAGGATATGGAGGTCTATGGCCTGAGGGGTGCCCTGTTCGCCGACAACCGCAATGATTTCCGGATCCGGATGGCAGAGGGATACGACGGTTTTGACGAGACCCAAATGCGCCCGGAGGCCCTTTCGCCACCCCATGACGATCCCTTTGCGTACCTGAAGGCGGTGGTTCGCGGCACCATCCAACTCCCGGAGTTCGAACCCGGCACCCTGGCCAATAACCTGGTGGTCATGGAAATCCTAGACGCCGCCGTTCGCAGTGCACAGCTGGGCCAAAAGGTTTACCTGAAAGATTAGGAGGTCGAATCCAGGCCCGGACGAAACTTTTTTTGAGGGTCCAACCAACCTTTTGCCGCTTTCGCAACACTCATAAGTAAACAGCCGGCTTTGGAGGAACATCAATTAGTAAGCGAATTTGTAAAAACGAGGAGCGAAGCGGCATTCCTTGCCCTGTACCGCTCCCGGACCCCCGCACTTTACCGGACGGCGCTCCGGATCACCCAGGATGTGGCCTGGTCGGAAGAACTGATCCAGGAAACCTGGATCGTTGCCATACGGAGGATCGAGGCCTTTCGCCGGGAGTCGCAATTGCATACCTGGCTCACCGGGATATTGATCAACACCTATCGGAATATGCGCCGGAAAAGGGAGCGTGAAGAATGGCTGGAAGACCAGCCGGCCGCGGAACACCTGCTGCCCTATTCGGTGCAACCACAGGAAGCCCCGGACCTGGAACGTGCCATAGCCATGCTGCCCCCCGGTTACAGGCAAATTGTGATCCTGCACGATCTTGAAGGCTATACCCATCGGGAGATCGCCGGGCTGCTGGATATTGCGGAAGGGACCAGCAAAAGCCAATTGTTCCACGCCAGGAAAGCGCTGCGGGAATACCTAAACGATAAAAATGACTGATATGGATATGGACAAGGATGCACTCTCGGAAAGCGAAAAGGCCGCATTCGGCCGGCTCAGGCGCGAACAGCAGCCGCCTCCCGAATTGGAACAAACCGTCCTGAAAGCATTGCATAAAGAAGGCCTGTTGCGCAAATCGCCAGGGCCGAGACGCAGGTGGCTGCCCCTGGCAGCCGCCGTTGCGGGGATCGCCTTATTTGCCGGCGGGTATTTCTTTGGCCGCTCACAGGGGGACCCGGAGGGGCAGATCCGGCCAGAACTCGGGTACATGCTGCTGTTGCACGAGGATTCCCGCTTCCGGCCGGGCGAGCCTATGGAGATGTTCGAAGAGTACAAGGCCTGGATGGAAGCGGTCGGGTCACGGGGAGTAGCCATTACCGGGCAGGAATTGCGGAATGAAGCACTTGTACTGGATCCGGACGGTACCCCGGATACCGACGAACCCGAACGCACCACGGGATACTTCCTGTTGGAGGCTGCCACTATGGACCAGGCCACGGAAATTGCCCGCTCCATCCCTCATTTAAAATATGGCGGCAGCGTGGAGGTCAAAGCATTCATGAATCGTTAATTCCAAAAAAGCTACACAATGAGCATTATACGTTATACCATCGCAGGCATCCTCCTTCTGGCGATCAGTCTGGTGGGCCCCACCCGGGCGGATTCCGATATCCCAAACTATTCCTGGCTGGAAGGCAGCTGGGAAGGCGACGGCTTCGGCGGCCGCTCCGAGGAGGTATGGTCCGCACCTTCCCCGGATGGGAAAATGATGGGGGTCTACCGTCACCATAAGGGCGACGGCAGCCTCAATTTTTACGAATTCCTGGTGCTGGACGAGCAGGGCATGCATTTAAAACACTTCACGCCCCAGCTCCATGCCTGGGAAGAGAAGGAGGAATACCTGACCTTTGAAAAGATCCGATACGCGGAGGATTCCCTGATCTTTAAGGGCCTGGAATTCCATTATCTGCCTCCTGACAGCATGCGGATCCATCTGAAAATGCGAAATGCAGAAGGGCAGGTACGCACGGAGGTCTTCAACATGAAGCGAAAAAAGGGTACTTCAAGCCGTTAATAGCTTGCCTTGCCCCAAGGGGCGGCCCGCACCCTGAGAAATACCGCTCGGATTCCGTATCTTATTGCTTGGCAAATAAAACGTCGGCATGAGAAACGCTATTTATACCTGTATCCTGATCTTACTGATATCCACCTATGGCTGTGGCGACCGGGTAGCCCCTCAGGAATCGTTCGTAACCACCCTGGGCAGCGATACCCTGGTGGTGGAACTCTTCCGGATGCAGCCGGAATACGTGGAGGCCGAAATCCTTATCCGCAGCCCTCAAACCCGCTATTACCGGCAGTCGCTGATGCTGGACGGACAAGGGGACTTTGTGGAATACCATTCGGCCGGATACGATCCCAACGACATATCCGGTACCCCCGTTGAAGAAGAGCACGCCCGCCTGGAAGGCGACAGCCTGATCGTCACCCGGTACCGGGATACCACCGAACAACGCGCAAGTTTCGTTGCGGCCGCCGACGTTTTGCCCTGGATGGATATGGTCCACTGGCCCTATGAGGTGGCAACCCGCCAACTGGTCGCAGAAGGGGATACCCTGCGCGCGCGCCCGATGTTCACATTCAGGGGTCCCGCCGAATACATTTTCCGGCATACCACCCCGGATTCAGCGTCCATACAGCACCCCTACCGCGGGACCATGACGGCAGCCATTGATGCCCATGGAGCCCTGCAACTCTACGACGCCACCGCCACTACCCGGAAATTGATCGTACGCCGGGGTGGCGCTTTGAATATTAAGGCCCTGGCTGCCAAGTATGCGAATAAACCCATCGGAGCCCTTTCGGGCGAAGGCGTTACCGAAGCGCGGGTGCAGGGTGCGGATATTGCAATTACTTACGGGCGGCCCGCCCGGCGCGGCAGGGAACTCTTCGGTGGGATCGTACCCTGGAATGAACGCTGGCGCACGGGGGCTAACCGGGCCACCCACTTCAAGACCAGCAATACCCTGCGGTTTGGCGAACTGGAGGTCTCGCCAGGGGAATATACCCTGTTTACGATCCCGACACCGGAGGGCGGAACGCTGATCATCAATACGGAAACCGGTCAGAATGGAAACAACCACAAACAGGAGCTGGACCTGGGGAGGGTGGCCATGACCCGTCGTCAGGGAACAGAATCCGTGGAATTGTTCACCATTGAAGCTGCGGACCGCAACGGAAAGGGCATTTTGCAACTCAGGTGGGGCGAAGACATTTTTGAAGTGCCTTTTGAGGTGCTCCCGGAGGAGTAAAGGATTACCGACCGGAGTGTTGCCGTTGCTTCAGATACTCGTATATGGCATATTGAGAACGGATGGCCCGCATCCCTTCCGGCCGGCGACGGAAACTGTTGGAAGCTTTGGGGTCTACCAGCCGGGCTTTTTCATTATCCTTCATTTGCAGTTCAAGGATATGACTCAATTCCTCAAATGCATCCGGATCCCGGACGGGTACCAATACTTCCACGCGGCGATCCAAATTGCGTTTCATCCAGTCCGCGCTGCCCATATATAGCTCTTCCTGTCCACCATTATGGAAAAGATACAGGCGACCGTGTTCCAGGAACCGGTCTACGATGCTGGTCACCAGTATGTTCTCGCTCAAGCCTTCCACCCGCGGCAGCAGGCAGCAAAATCCCCGGACCAGCAAGCGAACCTTTACCCCGGCCTGGCTGGCCTCATAGAGCAAATCGATCATTCCTTTGTCCTCCAGGCTATTCATCTTTGCGGTAATGGCTGCCGGCGATCCCTGGCGCGCCTGCTCGATCTCGCGCCGGATCAACCCCTCAAAACGCTGCCTCGTGTTAAAGGGAGAGACCATTAAGTACTTGAAGTCAGGCGCTGTATCCGGGCGCTCAAGAAAGGCAAAAACAGCTCTCATGTCCGAGGTGATACCGGGATGCGCCGTAAGCAGCGCATGGTCCGCATAGAACCTGGAGGTTTTTTCGTTGAAATTCCCGGTGCCGATATAGGAATAGTACTTGGGCCCCTGGTCGGTTTTCCGTTCGATTAGGAAGATCTTGGAATGCACCTTGATCCCGGGAAAACTATAGAGGACCTTTGCCCCGTGGCGCTCAAAGACGCGCCCCCACTCCAGGTTGTTCTCCTCGTCAAAGCGCGCCTTGGCCTCAACAAAGATCGTCAGGTCGATCCCGTTGCGCAACGCCCCGATCAGCGCATGCGCAAGCCGGGAGTCCGAAGCGATACGGTAGAGGGAGATCTTAATACTGCGCACGTGCGGATCCGCCGCAGCCTGCTCCAGCCAATCCAGCACCCGTCCAAAATCCTGATAAGGACAGTGCAAGAGGATATCCCGGCGGGCCACCGCCTCAAAATAATCGATGGCGGGCCGCAATACGGGATGATCCAGCGGGGGCATGGGTACGTATTCCAGTTTGGGGTTCCCCGGGTTGGGGAAGGCCATGAAATCGCTGAAATTGTGATACATCCCCCCGGGTACCATATCGACACGGGCCAGGCCCAATTCCTTACGCAGTTGCTTCCGGAGGGATACCGGCATGCGCTGATCGTACAACAGGCGGGTCGGTTGCCCGGACGGCCGCTGTGCAAGGGATTGGTAGATCTCCTGGACGATAGACCGCTCATAGGTTTCGTCGAGATACAGTTCAGCGTCGCGGGAAAGCTTGATACTGAAGAAAAACGTGTGGTGGCTTTCCCAGGATAGCGCCCTTGAATAAACGCTTCGCAATAAGTCATCCAGGATGGCGAAGCGCTGCGCAGTCCCATCCGGCGGAAGAGCTATAAACCGCGATGATCTTAGACTGGAACATGGAAAGTAGGCCCGTTCACCCGTTTCGCTGTTATAGGCCATCAGGTACGCCGCGCCGTTTTGGAGGAACGGCCTTTCGCTTGCCCCGTCCAACCGCAGATTGCAGTTCTTCGCCATCCCGGAATAAAACTCCTCCTCTGCCCAGGCTGCGCCCAGGGATTGCAATTCAGCGGGCTTTAGGATAAAGATCCCCTCCTTTTCAAGTGCAGGCCGGATCCGCTCCCTGAAAATATGTCCGAAAAGTTGTTGTTGGCGGTCTACTTCGGAAATGATCGCTTTCAGGCTCCGGTTGGGCCGCAGGGACAACCTCCTCCGAATCCCCTTCTCCACCTCTTTCAATTGCCTCAGTTTGGAGACGCGCACCCGGAAGAATTCATCCAGGTTGGAGGAGAAGATGGCCAGGAAGCGAATGCGTTCAAAGAGGGGAACCTCGGGATTCGCCGCTTCCTGGAGCACCCGCTGGTTAAAATTCAACCAATCCAGATCGCGATCCCGGTACCTTTCAGAGGGTTGTTTTTCTTTATGGGGGTGTTCCATGGACTTCTGGGTGCAAATATCACGAGAACTTGCGGTCCCAAATTTAATGCATCGTTAATTCTTATGTATAGGGCACCTTTTAAAATCGATTGATGTCTTTTGATGGCGCTTACCTTCTTCCCTGATTTTATGTCGAATGAACGGGATTGTGTAACATATGTTACTGATTGTCTTTATGTTATGGAGTTGTTAAATGATCAGGGTCATTGCCTCGCGCCAGGGTCTTAACTACCTTCCCCGACATAAACTTTAATTCTTTCGGTCATGAAAAAGACGATTATAGGATTGGCTGTAATGGCCATGGCGACCATTACGCTGAACGCCCAGGAACAGGATCGGGACAGGATCCAGGACCAGGACCAGACAAAGCTGCTCGCGGTTAACGGCGAAATGCTTCAGCTCCGGGACCGCGCTGAAATACAGCTGCGCGATCAACAAACCCTAAGTGACGGTACCGTGATCTATCCCAACGGCAGGTATATGGCGCCCGACGGAAAAAAGTACCGTCTTAAAAACGGCGAGTGTCTTGACGGCGACGGTGTACTTTACCGCAACGAATACCAGTACCGGTATAAGGTGCAACAAGAGCTGAAAGGCCTTACGCAGCCCCAAATCCGCGAGCGATTTCAGAATCGCATTCACTATACCCTGGTGGACGGAGATATGTACCTGATCCGGAATCAGGAACAGCGCCGGCTTGAAACCGCAATGCGCCTGGAAAACGGAACCACCGTATTTCCGGATGCCGGGTATCAATTGCAGGACCGGCAGCGGCAACGCCTGGAGAACGGACAATGTCTGGACCTTGACGGTGAGATGCACCGGAACATGTACCAATTGCGCAAAAATATGTTGCGCCAACTAAGGATGCCGGCTAAATCAATGATCAGAAAAGGCGTTCCGTCACCCCGGGTACGCACCAGGAAAACAACCTGATCGAACGAGTCCCGTCACGGCCGGCCTAATTCCCTTTGCCGGCCGTGACCTTACCAGTAAAATCGCATTACCATGCATCGCGCCTTACTCATAATTTATTTGATGGCCCTGTCCATTGGAACCCGGACGCAAGCCCAAGATCAAAAGACGGAGCATGCTGAACCTGCGGAAACCGGTTTTTCGTATTTGATGACGGACGTAAGCGCCGTAACCGATGCCGTTTTTATGGGACGCCGGGATACCGTGGCGGCACCCTACCTGCTCCCGTCCATAGGATACTATCACAAATCCGGCCTATTCGCCGCTGCATCCTTCTCCTACCTGCTGGCCTCAGGGGAAGGACGTGTTGATCTGTTCTTGTTCACAGGCGGAATTCGTTTCGGCAAACAGGATTTCAACGGCTCCGTTTCAGCTACTGCATACCTCTTCAATGAGGAGAGTTACAATGTGCAGGCCGAAACCACCGCCGACCTTTCGGCAGCGTTGTCGTATGACTGGGGCCCCCTGGAAACCACCCTCCAGGCCAGTAGTTACTTCGGCAATGGCGGAAGCGCGGATTTCTTTGCCGGCATCGGCTTGAAGGGTAACCTTTATACGGCCGGACAACAGCTGTTATGGCAACCGGGCATTGCGGTATACGGCGGTTCACAGTCCTTTTATGAGGCCTATTATAACACCAGCCGCCTCGGGAATCGGAAAGGTGGCGGCATGGGCTCCGGTTCTGCCGGACCGGCCCAGGAACTCATCGTGGAAGAAGCCAGGAATTTTGAGCTGTTGAATGCGGAGGCAAGCCTACCGCTATATGTATTCCATAAACAGTGGATATTTTCGGCCGAGCCCATTCTGGCGGTACCCTTCAATCCGGCAACGGTAACCGGACCCGATTTCTCCTATACGGAAGACCTGCAACCCGTATTCTATTTTCGGCTTGGCATCAGTTACTGGGTGCGGTAAGGCGCAGGATTGCGAATTTGACATTTTTGATTTGCGGTTTTTGGATCATTCTCATTTTCAGGCCAATAAACTGATTAATATCATATTTGCCCTGGGGAGGAGATTGTAACTTCAAGCTATTAATACGGATAGCCATGCAAGTTAAAAAGAATCCTCAGGCAGACCTGAACCGTAACAGCGGCCTGTACTTTGTTATAGGGCTGACCATTGTGCTCTTCGCAACCTGGAGGGCACTCGAATGGAAATCGTATGACCACCAGATCGAGGAGATCGTTCAATTGATCCAGGTGAATGACGTGGATGAAGAAGTTCCGGTAACCGAACAGATCATGACCACCCCGCCGCCACCTCCTCCCGCAGCACCCGAGATAATCGAAGTAATCGAGGATACGGAGGAGATCGAGGAAACCATTATCGAAAGTACCGAGATCAACCAGGAGACCATTATCGCGGAAAGCGACCTCGAAGCAGGGGATATTGAAGTGGTGGAAGAGGAAGAGGACATCAGCGTCCCGTTTGCAGTCATTGAAGAGGTCCCGGTGTTCCCGGGCTGCGAAAATTTGTCAAAAGCGGATCAGCGCCAATGTTTTCAGGACAAGATCCAGCAACATGTCAAGGAGCATTTCAAGTACCCGGAAACCGCCCAGGAACTGAACATCCAGGGTAAGGTATTCGTGCTCTTTACCATCGGCAGCGACGGCGTGGTAACGGATATCCGCACCCGCGGTCCGGATCCTTTGCTGGAAAAAGAAGCCCGTCGCATTATCGCTTCGCTGCCTAAAATGAAACCCGGCCGGCAGCGGAACCGGAATGTAAAAGTGCCTTACAGCATCCCCATCAGTTTTAAATTGATGTAATTTCGGGTTAACTGATCCCGACCACTGTGTGGCTTAAACTACTTATCGCTCTTTATATACTCAGTGCGCTGGCCATTGT
The DNA here is from genome assembly GCA_050290125.1 of Robiginitalea sp. GTDB lineage: Bacteria > Bacteroidota > Bacteroidia > Flavobacteriales > Flavobacteriaceae > Robiginitalea. The sequence continues at coordinate 240 of JBNKHB010000102.1, read as the reverse complement.
TATAAGCCTCCTACTGAATGGTGTGAGACCCTCCAAAACACTCGCATGGTTATTGGCTATTTTCACCATTCCGGTAGGAGGCATGCTTTTATACCTGTTGGTCGGAAGAAACCGCAGGCAACAGAAACTGTACAGACAGCACTTCCGCCTCCCGCCTCCGGAATCGGCCGGGGCATGGGATCCCCTGGATGCCGACAGCCCGGACGGAAGGCTCCGCAAGCTGATTACCGCACATGCCGG
>JBNKHB010000101.1:0-8405 GCA_050290125.1 Robiginitalea sp. | reverse complement strand
GAGAACGAATCGGTATCCCGGGAGTCCATCAAGATCCGGGAGAATATCGTGCTGCCCCTGTTGGTCATACAGCAGTATGCCCTGCAGAAAATAGCGCAGGATGCCGAGTTTAAGGAGCTCTACGAGAAGATCGTAACGCGCTCCCTCTACGGGAATATCAATGCGAGCCGGAATTCCGCCTGATCGCCGTTAAGGCGCCGGTGTGCTCAGCAGGGTGGTTAGCGCCCGAAGTCCGTAGGCGATCTGACCGATGCGCAGGTTTTCATCCGGGCTGTGCTGGTTGTTGTCCGGATTTACCAGCGGCAATAAGAACGCCGGGATCTCCAGCGCGTTGACAAACGGAGCGATGGGTACGGTACCGCCCGAGATCCGGATCTGCACCACCGATTCGCCAAATGTATTTCCCAGCAAGCCCACCAGATGTTGTCCGAACGGATCGTCCAGGGACGTACGGAACGCATCCATCACCCCGCTTTCCTCCACGCGCACCCAGTGAACCGCCTGGCTGCGCATCGCCTCGTCCGGTTCTTTGTCCGTAACCCGGTAGCCCAGGCTTTCAATATGGTCCTTGACCAGTTGTATGAGCCTGTGGCCGTCGGATTCCGGCACCAGACGCAGGTCCAATTCCGCCGTGGCGCTGGCAGGGACGATGGTACGCGCCTGATCGCCCACCCATCCGGAGGCATAGCCCCGTACGTTGAGCGAAGGATATTGGATGCTTTCCTGATAGAATGCCCCTACCTTGTCCGGTTGGGCGATTTGTAAGGCCCCGTCGATTTGGGCGGCCTCATCCGGCACCGATCTCAGTATGTCCTCCTCTGCCTCTGTGAGGCTTATTCCGTCGTAATAACCGTCAATGATCACACGGCCTTCGACGTCCTTCATGCTGGAGAGGATTCGCGCCATCTGAAAATTGGGATTAGGGGCGTAATTGCCGTAATGCCCGCTGTGCTGTGGCCGGATCGGGCCATAGGTGGTAAGGGTCAGGGTGGTGATCCCCCTGCAACCGTAGACCACCGTAGGCAAGCCTGAATAGTGGACGGGCCCGTCCGCAATCAGCAGGTAGTCCGCCTGCAACAATTCGCGATAGGTTTCCACCGCTTTGGGCAAGGGTTCGCTGCCGCGCTCTTCTTGTCCGTCCAGGATCACCTTCAGGTTATAGGGCAATTCCGTCCCTTTCTTCTTTAGCAGGTCCATGGCGTTGAGGAACATGACAATCGGGCCCTTGTCGTCCGAAACGGAGCGGCCGAACAGGCGCCAGTCGTACGGGATGTCGTCCTGCAAATCGCTTATGGCCTTCGGCTCCCATCCGCCGTCCGCACCCGGCGCTTTTAGGACCACCTTGTAGGGGTCGGGTTGGGTCCATTTGCCGGGGTCTACGGACTGCCCGTCAAAGTGCATATAAAAAAGCAGGGTTGGCTTGTTGTCCTGCATGGGCAGCGCCGCAAAGAAAAGCGACTCTTCGTCAGTGGGCAACACGCTGGTGTTGAAGCCGCGCTCCGTGAACTTACGGGTAAGCCAGGTGATGTTCCTGTTGATGTCCGCGTGGTTGACGGCATCGTTGGGGATGGAGATAAAATCGATGAGTTCGTCGATGGTATGGCGGACCTGTGACTTCAGGGCCGGGTCGTCCTGTGCGGTCAGGAGCAGGCTCATAAAGAAGGCAAGGAGCAGGAAGCGGTACTTCATAAGAAGGTTGGATTTACGTGTAAGCACTAATATTACCGGCCTAAGGTAGCACAAGTCCGCGTATTTTCCGAAGCCCCGTTATGCACCGGTGTTCTGCTTGCCGCCCCTGCCTGCGGTTTTTACCCACAACAGCCTGAACAACAAGACCCAGGGGAAGCCGTGTAGCAGTACGTCGAACCAATCCAGTGGTGCCATGCCCCGTGCACCGCCGGCGATCCATCGCATTTTCCCCCAGATATGCGGTTCCGGGAAATAGGGCGCAAGGCCCAGGGTGAGGCAGAGCAGTACTACCAGCCGCCAGTCATTTAGAAAGTCCTTCAAGGCCGGATGCTTCTGATGTATTCGCCTATCCCGTCGATCCCCTGTTCGCGCAGCAGGCGGATAAAGGCCGAACCGATGATGGCGCCTTTTGCATAGCGCGTAGCGGCGCTGAAACTCCCGGCATCGCTGATCCCGAAGCCCACGATCTGCTGGTGCTTCAGGCCCATGTCCGAAATCCGTTTGAAATAGGCTTCCTGCCCGGAACCAAAATTAGCCTGCACCCCGGTGGTGCTGGCGGAACTGACCATATAGATAAAACTGTCCGAGGCGTTATCGATCTGCCTCACGCGCTCAGGGCTGGTTTGCGGGCTGATCAGGAAGACCATGCTGAGGCCGTATTGCTCGGCGAGATGGCGGTAGTCGCGCATGTAAATGTCCGGCGGCAGGTCCGGCAGGATAAGCCCGTCAATGCCCACTTCGGCGCATTTCTTAAAAAAGGCTTCCACCCCGTACTGCATCACCGGGTTGAAATAGCCCATCAGGATGAGCGGGATTTGGATTTCCTTTCGAACGTCCTGCAATTGCTTAAAGAGCACCTCCGTACTCATGCCGTTTTTCAGGGCCTGGGTGGAGCTCTCCTGGATGGTGGGCCCGTCCGCCAGCGGATCGCTGAAGGGCAAGCCGATCTCCACCAGGTCCGCCCCCGCATCCTGAAGCCTCCTAAGCACCTTAACCGTATCGTCGCGCTCGGGGTAGCCGGCCGTGAAATAGATGGAAAGCAGTTTGCCCGGAGCTTCCAGGGCTTTAAGGATGCGATTCCTTGAGGGGGTTTGAATATCGGTCATACGGGCAGGATTATGCGAGGTTAAAGTGGTTGATGTAGGTTTGGAGGTCTTTGTCGCCGCGTCCGGAGAGGTTCACCACCACAACGGATCCGGCCGGAAATTCCTTTTGGCTCAGCACGGCAAGGGCGTGCGATGTTTCTATAGCGGGGATGATCCCCTCCAATTCGGCAAGCCGGCGGCCCGCTTCCATGGCCTGGTCATCCGTGACCGCGATGAATTCGGCACGGCCGGTGGCGAACAGGTGGGCGTGCATGGGCCCCACACCGGGGTAATCCAGGCCGGCCGATATGGAATAAGGTTCGGTGATCTGCCCGTCGTCGGTCTGCATGAGCAGCGTCTTGCTGGCATGGATGATCCCTACCCGGCCCAAAGCCGAGGTGGCCGCGCTTTCCCCTGAATGAACCCCTTTTCCTGCGGCCTCCGCAGCAATGATCTTGACGTGTTCCCGGTCCAGGTAGTGATAGTAGGCCCCGGCTGCATTGCTGCCCCCTCCCACGCAGGCGATCAGGTAATCCGGGTCGGGGCGGCCTTCCTTCTCGATCAGCTGCTTTTGCATCTCTTCCGAGATCACGGACTGGAAACGCGCCACCATATCCGGGTAAGGGTGCGGCCCCACCACGGAGCCGATGATGTAATGGGTATCCACCGGGTTGTTGATCCAATCCCGGATCGCCTCGTTGGTGGCGTCTTTTAGCGTTCGGCTGCCGGAGCGCGCGGGCCGTACTTCCGCGCCCAGCAATTTCATGCGCGCCACATTCGGCGCCTGCCGGGCAATGTCAACCTCCCCCATGTACACCACGCAGGGAAGTCCCATGAGCGCGCAGACTGTTGCTGTGGCCACCCCGTGCTGTCCGGCCCCGGTTTCGGCGATGATCCGGGTCTTGCCAAGTTTCTTAGCCATCAGGATCTGCCCGATGGTATTATTCACCTTATGTGCGCCGGTATGGCAAAGGTCCTCCCGCTTCAGGTAGACCTTGCAATTATGCGCTTCGGACAAGCGCCGGGCCAGGTACAGCGGGGTAGGGCGGCCGGCATAATCCCGCAGCAAATGCTGGAATTCCCGGCGGAACTCCTCCGATTCCATGATACGCAGGTAATTTTGCCGGAGTTCTTCCACATTGGGATACAGCATCTCCGGGATGAAGGCACCTCCGAATTCGCCGTAAAACCCGTTTTCATCCACATTATACTTACTCATGTTCCGATGGTTTAGAATGTTCAGCCTTTCCGGGCCCGAAAAGCGGGGAGGCCATAAATTTCCGGAGCTTCGCCGTGTCTTTGCGGCCGGGCTCGGTTTCGAATTTACTGTTGATGTCCAGGGCGTGGCAATAGCGGGCAACCGGTTGCCCGAGGAAGTCCGACAGCGCGTCGACCGAGTCCGGCGCGATCCCCCCGCTCAGGAAATAGGGCGTGTCAAAGGGGTAGGCTTCCAAGAGCGTCCAGTCAAAGACCGTCCCGTTCCCTCCTGGCAACGGGCCCCTGCTGTCGAACAGGAAAAAGTCGCAGCAGGCCCGATAGGGTTCCAGGGCCTCGAAATCAAATCCGGACCCCACCGCAAACGCCTTGATCAACTGCTGCGGACGGATATCCGGAGCAGCAGCCAGCCGGTCCCGAAGCGCACAGCAATACGCCGGGGATTCATTGCCGTGGAACTGGATGTGGGTAAGGCCGTACCGCCGGCAAGTTGCGAGTATGAATTCCGGTTCGGCATTTACAAAGACACCGACGCGGCCGGGTTCCTCAGGCAGACCATCCGGCAGCTCTGCTTCAAGATTCCGCGCCGAACCCTCCCAGAAAATAAATCCAAGCAGGTCCGGGCCTTCTGCGGCCACCTCCAGCGGGTTATGCTTATTTCCGCAAACCTTCAGTTTCATCGTCCTATGCTTTTCAGGAAACCGGAAAGGGCCTTGCCCGGGTCCGGTTCTTTCATAAAGGTCTCGCCCATCAGGAATCCCCGGAATCCCAGGGAGCTCAGTTCCCGAAGTTGTGCCGGGTCTCCCAGGCCGCTTTCGGATACCGCCAAAGCCGAGGAAGGGATGGCCCCTACCAACTCCCGGCTGGTATCCAGGCTCACCTCAAAGGTCTTCAGATTCCGGTTGTTGACCCCGATCATATCCACGGCCTCCGCAGGGGACCGCTCCAATTCTTCGCGGTCGTGGACTTCCAGCAGCACCTCCAGGTCCAGCGCATGCGCCGCCGCGCTCAGCGCTTCCATCTCCGCCCGGGTGAGCAGGGCTGCGATCAACAGGATGGCATCGGCCCCATGGGCCCTGGCCTCCAGCAACTGGTACGGATCCAGGATAAACTCCTTGCGCAGCAGCGGTAATTCGGTGAGGGCGCGTGCCTGCAGCAAGTCCTCCAGGGATCCCCCGAAAAAAGTGCCGTCCGTAAGCACGGAGATACCGGCCGCACCCCCCTGGTCGTAGCCGCTGATGATCTCGGTGAGCGGCGTTTGTTGGTTGATGACGGCCCGGGAAGGCGAACGCCGTTTATGCTCGGCGATGATCCCGAAGTTTTGCGCCCCCAGGGATGCCTTCAGGGATTGGGTAGGCCTGGAGAACAGGGCAGCATCGCGGAGTTGGGATTCCGGGACCACCTGTTTCTTCAACTCGATTTCCCTGCGTTTGTGGGCGGCGATGCGTTCCAGGATATTCATCGGCTGAGTTCCTGTAGTTTTCTCAATGCGGCCAGGGCCTTGCCGCTTTCCAGCGATTCCCGCGCCTTTTCGTACCCTTCGGCGGGGGTACCGCCCTGAACGGTAGCGATGGCCAGGCCGGCATTGGCACAAACCACGGCATTCTGCGCTTCTGTGCCTTTACCTTGCAGCACATTCAGGAAGATCTGGGCCGCGTCTTCAATACTGTCCCCACCGTATATGGATTCCGGCGTCAGGGCCTCCAGGCCAAAGGAAGCCGGGCTCAGTACACTTTCGCTCTGGTTGCGGATCACCTTGGTGTCGCCCGTGAGGGAAACCTCGTCATAGCCGTCGAGGGCGTGGAGGATGCTGTAGACCCTGTCGGTATTCTGATACAGGTATCCGTACATCCGCGCCAGTTCCAGGTTAAAGACCCCGACCATCTGGTATTTGGGAAAAGCGGGGTTTACCATAGGGCCCAGCATATTGAAGAAGGTCTTTACGCCGAGTTCGCGGCGGATGGGGGCCACATGCTTCATGGCCGGATGAAAGAGCGGGGCGTGCAGGATGCAGATCCCGGCTTCATCCAGGCTTCGCCGAAGGAAATCCTCTTCGTTGGTGAAGCGGACGCCCAGGAATTCCAGGACATTACTGCTGCCGCAGCGTGAGCTCACCCCGTAGTTCCCGTGTTTGGCCACCGGAATACCCGCGCCGGCCGTCACAAAGGAAGCCAGGGTAGAGATATTAAAGGTGTTCTTGCCGTCCCCGCCGGTACCGCAGAGATCGATAGGTTCATATCCCTTAAGGTCCACGGCCTTGCACAATTCCAGCAGCGCATCGCGAAAGCCTTCAAGTTCTTCGGTGCGAACGCTGCGCATCATGTAGACCGTAAGGAAGGCTGCGATCTGGCTCGTGTTAAAATTGCCGCCGGCGATCTCCACCAAAACCTGCCGGGCCTCTTCCCGGCTCAGCTGCTGGTGTTCGATCAGTTTATTTAAGGTTTCTTTCATGCTTCTTCGTTTAACCAGTTGGCCAAAATGTCTTTTCCTAGGGGCGTTAGCACGGATTCCGGGTGGTATTGGACCGCCCGCACGTCGTATTGTTTATGGCGGAGACTCATCAGCTGACCGTTTTCGTCGGTAGCGGTCGCCTCCAGGCAGTCCGGTAGTTCGGGGTCCACCACCCAGCTGTGGTAGCGGCCCACCTCGATCTCCTCCGGGATCCCCTTGTAGATATAATCGGGGGTGTGGATGCGGATGTTCGTGGCCACCCCGTGGTACACCCGGTCCAGGTTGATCAGCGAGCCGCCGAAAACCTCCGCAATGGCCTGTTGTCCCAGGCAAACGCCAAAGATCCGCTTGGTCGGGGCGTAACGGGCGATAATCGGTTTGAGCAAGCCCGCCTCATCCGGGATGCCCGGGCCGGGCGAGAGCACGATCCGGTCAAAGGCCTCCACCTCGTCCAGATCCAGCTTGTCGTTGCGTTTTACCACCACCTCGCAACCCAGGTCTTCCAGGTAGTGGACGAGGTTGTAGGTAAAGCTGTCGTAGTTATCGATTACAAGGACCTGCTTCATGTCAGAGGGATTCGGCGATTTCCAGGGCCTGGTTCAGCGCCCCCAGTTTGTTATAGGTTTCCTGCAGTTCCGTCTCCGGGTCCGATGCGGCTACGAGTCCTGCACCGGCCTGGAAATACAGGCTGTGGTTCTTGCTCAGGAAGGTCCGGATCATAATGGCGTGGTTAAAGTCCCCGTCAAAGGCCATAAAGCCGATGGCACCTCCGTAATAGGTGCGGCTGGTCTTCTCATAGCGCTCGATCAGCTGCATGGCCATATGCTTGGGCGCGCCGCTAAGGGTCCCGGCCGGAAAGGTATCCGCCACCACTTTCATGGTGGGGCTCTCTTTCTTTTTTATGCCGGTGACTTTGGACACCAGGTGGATCACGTGCGAGAAATACTGTACCTCACGGTAGGTCTCTACCTGGACCGTATTCCCGTTCCGGCTCAGGTCGTTCCGGGCAAGGTCCACCAGCATTACGTGTTCGCTGTTCTCTTTGTCGTCCGCCGCCAATTCTTTGGCCAGGCGCGCGTCTTCCTCGTCATTGCCCGTCCGCTTGAAGGTTCCCGCAATCGGGTGGATCTCGGCCTTCCCGTTCTTAACCACCAGCTGCGCCTCGGGCGAACTGCCGAAGATCTTGAAATCCCCGTAGTCAAAATAGAAGAGGTAAGGAGACGGGTTGATCGAACGCAGGGCGCGGTAGACATTGAACTCGTCGCCCTTAAAGCCCTGGGCAAAACGACGGGAGAGCACCAGCTGGAAGACGTCACCGCGGGCGCAGTGTTTTCGTGCCAGTTCCACGTGCTCCAGATATTCGGCATCCGTCAGGTTGGAACTGCGGTCGCCTTCCCTCCTGAAACTGTAGGAGGCGAAAGTCTGAACGGACAGGAGTTGCTCCAATTCGGAGATGTTGTTTTCCCCGCTTACCGAATGCGCAAAAATGTAAGCCTCGTTCTTGAAATGGTTGATGACGATGATGTTCTGGTACACCGCATAGAACAGGTCCGGGATCTCCGGTGAGTCGGCTTTTTTGCTCAGGCCTATATCCTCAAAGTAGCGAACGGCATCGTAAGCCATGTAACCAAAGAGACCGTTGTTGATGAACTTAAATGCATTCTTTTCGGTTTGGAAGCGACCTGCAAAGGCGTGCAATTCCATGGCCACATCCGTCTGCGAGCCGATGGGGCGTTGCTGCCCGGTGCCGTCGGGGTACCGCTCGTAAATGGTCTCGTCCTGCACGCGGATGGAGGCGATGGGATTACAGCAGATATACGAATACGAATTGTCGTTGGCGTGGTAATCGCTACTTTCCAAAAGGATGCTATTGGGGAACTTGTCCCGGATTTTTAGGTAAACACTCACCGGGGTGATGGTATCTGCCAAGATTTTTTTGTAATGTGTTTTGAGGGTATAACTCAT
>JBNKHB010000100.1:0-8446 GCA_050290125.1 Robiginitalea sp. | reverse complement strand
ACCGCGGGCAACCACGGCGGCGTGGGAAGTCATGCCCCCGCGGGCTGTGACGATCCCTTTGGCCAGGTTCATTCCCTCCACATCTTCCGGGGAGGTCTCTACGCGTACCAGGATGCTATTCTTGAATTTTCCGGCCTCGTCGGCAAAGAAGACGATCTGACCGGTAGCGGCACCCGGGGATGCGGGTAAGCCCTGGGCAACCACCTCCGCTTCCTTAAGCGCTTCCGGATCAAAAACCGGGTGGAGCAACTCGTCCAGCTTGATAGGGTCGATGCGCATCAGTGCGGTCTCCTTGTCGATCAGTCCCTCTTGCAACAGGTCCATGGCTATTTTCACCATGGCCGCCCCGGTGCGCTTCCCGTTCCGCGTTTGCAGGATCCAGAGTTTGCCTTGTTGGATGGTAAATTCCATGTCCTGCATGTCATGGTAATGATTCTCAAGGGTGCGTTGATATTCAAAGAGCTCCTTATAGATAGCCGGCATGATTTCCTCAAGCGAGGGATATTTCTCCCGCCGCTCCGTTTCATCCACTTGCGCCAGTTCGGCCCAACGCTGAGATCCCAGTTTGGTGATCTGCTGAGGGGTGCGTACCCCGGCCACCACATCTTCTCCCTGGGCGTTGATCAGGTATTCTCCGTTGAATTTGTTTTCGCCATTCCCGGCATCCCTGGTAAAGCATACCCCGGTTCCCGAGTCTTCACCCATATTCCCGAATACCATGGCCTGTACGTTTACGGCCGTACCCCAGTCCTCCGGGTAGCCGTGCATCTTGCGATAGTAGATCGCACGGTCTCCGTTCCAACTGTTGAAAACGGCCAGGATGGCGCCCCAAAGCTGATCCCAGGGATCGGACGGGAAATCCTTACCGGTGCGTTTATGGACGATATCCTTGAAATCGTAAACCAGGTCTTGCAGGTCCTGTACCGTAAACTGGGTGTCGTGCAGGATGTTTCGTTTGTCCTTCAGGTGGTCGATGATCTCTTCAAAGGGATCCAGGTCTTCCTTGGTTTCCGGCTTGAGGCCCATGACCACGGTACTATACATTTGGATGAATCGTCGGTACGAATCCCAGGCGAAGCGTTCGTTCCCGGTCATGCGGATCACGCCTTTGATGGATTCGTCATTCAGACCCAGGTTGAGGACGGTGTCCATCATCCCAGGCATGGAGACCCTGGCCCCCGAACGCACGGACAAGAGCAATGGGTTGTCATTGTCCCCGAAGGTAGTGCCCATGGTTTGCTCAACCCCGCTAATAGCGTGTTCTACCTCTTCTTTGATGCGTTCAATGACGGCCTTTTTTCCTTCCTGGTTGTATTGGGTGCAGACCTCCGTTGTTATAGTAAATCCCGGCGGTACCGGGATTCCGATTCGACTCATTTCGGCCAGGTTGGCCCCTTTTCCGCCGAGCAGATTCTTCATCTCACGGCTTCCGTCGGCTTTTTTATCGCCGAATGTATATACGGCCAGTTTTTTTTCTGTAGCAGTTTTCATAACCTCCTTGTTATTTGCAGAATTCACGCATAAAGGTACCCATGTGCCCTTCCAGATTACATGATATAAATCAGCTATTGGGCCTGGATTCGGAGTAGTAGTGTTATGAAATGTTAAAGCATTGAGGAAAGGGAGTAAAAGTCGATTCAAACAGATATAACATCCCTGAAATTTAGGAATCCAACTCCTTACTAATGACCTGAATCATTTCGCAAGCACTTGATAGACAATACTTTTATCCCTGAATCAAAAAACGCTGCACTCATGAAATTCTTCACTTTTTTACTTGTCGCATGTTGCTCCATGGTCGCTTTTGGCCAAACGGAGAATGAAGCCGAAATCCTGATTGATCAAACCCAGCAGGATGATACCTATCGCGCCGGTGAGACCATAACAGTAGACGCCGTGGTTCGGGGCGATTTGATTATGGCCGGGGCAAAACTCACTGTTAACGATAGCGTTATAGGCGATTTAACCGCTGCCGGAGGCGAACTTTTCCTCAACGGTTATGTGGACGATGATGTCCGGGTTGCAGTGGGGAGGGCAACTATTGACTCTGAAATCGGCGATGATCTGGTGGTTTTTGGAGGGGAAGTGACCGTTACCGAAAATGCCGTTATACACGGTAACCTTAAGTGTACCGCCGGCAAGGTTAATATAAACGGAAAGGTGCTGGGAGATCTGAGCATCAAAGGCAGTGACGTGCTGGTAAACGGTAGTGTCAGCGGTACTTCAAGGATCGTCGGGGAAGATCTCACGATCGGCTCGGGAGCCAAATTCTACAAGGAAGTACAGTATTACGATGACGACGGGGCAATCGATTTCAGTACGGCAATGGTCAATGCCGAAGCGCAATTCAATGAGGATTTGGGCGATGAAACCTCAGAGCTGTCCCTGACCACGCTAGGCACCAAATCCATAAAAATGTGGATCTTCTATATCCTCTCTACCTTTTTGGTGATCCTGGTGCTGCATTCCCTTTTCAGGGATGCGTTTTCAAGCGCCGTCGAAGGGCTGGAAAACAAATGGCTGAAGAGTTTTGGCTTTGGGTTGCTCTACCTGATAGGTATCCCGATAGCAATTATCCTCGCATTCCTTATGGTGGTTGGGATCCCTTTAGGGCTTTTCGCAGCCGCTGTCTTTGTTTTGAGCCTGTTGTTTGGCCATATGGTCGGCGCATTGCTACTGGCCTATTATTTACGCGCCAGGAATGATAAAGCCTGGGGCTTCTGGAGTATTACCCTTCTGGCTTTGTTATTTGTCGTGATGCTGCGCTTGCTCACCATGATTCCCTATGCGGGCATCGTCTTCTCCATAGTGGTTCTGGCCATTACGTACGGAGCGTTGACCATGAAGGTCTTCTATGCCAAGAAACATCTGGTACGCGAATGACCACAGGGAAGGAAATAAGGTCGTCCGAACGCTCTTCTTAAATCAGGGGATCACTTCCCGATGCAGAAATTGGAGAAGATATTCGCCAGCAGGTCGTCCGTACTGATCTTGCCGGTTATGACCCCCAGATGGAAGAGGGCGTCGTTGATATCCACCGACACCAGGTCGCCGGGCACGCCCTCGGCCAGCCCCTCACGCACCCGTTCTAGGGCTTCAAGTGATTGAAGCAAAGCCTCGTAGTGCCTCGAATTGCTGACCACCGGATCTCCGCTCTGCAATAGGCCACGGTTGATGAATCCCAGCAATTGTTGTTGTAATTCCGGGATGCCGGCGCCGGTTTTTGCGGAGATAAATAAGGCACCCGGAAGCCCGGAGGCTATAACTTCGCGTTCCCCGGCCGAAAGCAGGTCCATTTTGTTGACCAGTAAAAGCATGGGTTTATCGGGATAATCGGCTTGCAGGGATTGTGGTTCGCGTTTTACGGCTTCCAGGCGGGAAGGGGTCAGGCCGCCCGCATCGAGCATATAAATAAGGATGCGCGCCTGCCCGATCTTCTCAAAGGTCCGGCTGATCCCGACGCGTTCTATGGTATCTGCCGTCTCCCGGATGCCGGCCGTGTCGATAAAGCGAAAGCCTACCCCGTCCAATACGATCTCGTCTTCAATGGCGTCGCGGGTGGTCCCGGCTATTTCGCTCACGATGGCCCGTTCTTCGCGCAGCAGGGCATTCAGCAGGGTGGATTTCCCAACATTGGGAGCACCGGCGATGGCCACGGGTACCCCCCTTTTGATCACATTCCCCAACGCAAATGAGTCGATCAGTTTCTTTAAAAGGCTGGCCAGTTGCTCCAGGATTTCGCCCAACTCGGAGCGGTCGGCGAATTCCACATCTTCGCCGGAAAAATCGAGTTCCAGGGTAAGCATGGAAGCAAGGTGGACCAGGCGTTCGCGGAGTTCCGAAATATCGCTGCTGTACCCGCCGCGCATCTGGTCCATTGCCAGCTGATGGCTTGCGCGGTTCTCCGAGGCGATCAGGTCCGCCACGGCCTCTGCCTGGCTCAGGTCCATCTTACCCGCCAGGAAGGCGCGCAATGTAAATTCACCGGGATTGGCCATCCGACAACCGTCTTCCAGGAAAAGTTGCAGGATTTCCTGTTGGATGAAGGGCGAACCGTGGCAGGATATCTCTACCACGTCCTCACCGGTGTATGAGCGCGGCCCCTTGAAGACGGTTACCAGGACCTCATCCAATTCGCGTTCCCCTTTGAGGATGCTGCCCAGTTGCACGGTGTGGCCCGGGCACGTGCCGAGCTCTTTTCCGCTGGCCGCACGAAACCTGGCATCCGCTATAGCTATGGCCTGGGGCCCCGACAGGCGGATGACCGCAATGGCCCCGGTGCCGGGAGGCGTCGCCAAAGCAATGATGGTATCCGGATTGCGCATTTCTTCTTTTCTGCAAAAGTAGCAATTTCCCACCCTGTAACATTCTTAGGATCCTCGCGACCAATAGGGTGTAACTATTCATCAGTCAATCATGGAAATCATCAATCAACAAACGCTGCGCCAGGACCGGTCCCTGCTCGCTATAACGCACCTGAGCCAGCTGTTGCATTACCTGACCGGATTTGGAGGGTTCATCGTCCCCCTGATCATTTGGCTTACCTCCCGCAACCGGGTGGAGGACATGGACCTGCACGGGAAGGCCATCGTAAACCTGCAATTGAGCCTGCTGCTCTATATCGTACTGAGTATCCCGGGCATCCTGCTCTTTGGATTGGGCATACTCACCCTCATCTTTACGGGCATCCTGGGCTTTGTCCTGCCCATAGTAAATGCGGTACGCGCTGCCAACGGCGAAAGGCCAAGCGGTTTTATGACGATCCCGTTTTTATCCTGAAATGAGTTTAAAAGAATAAGGGTGGGCAATTTGCCCACCCTCTTCATTTTCAGCAAATGAGTTAGCTGTCCAGATAGATCAATCTACCCTGCATACTTCGGCGTGAAGGATCACGTAGACCTTTTCGTCTCCGTTAACATCCCCGTTGTTCGTATACTGTCCGGGCGCAGCGGTCCAATCGCCATTCTTTTTTTGCGGCATGGGCTCGTCGCCGGAGTAAAAGTGGAACGCTTTTAATTCCCAGCCGTCAATTAACTGCGGTTCATCATAACTAAGGCTGCCGTCCTCATTAAAGTAAAGATAAACGGAGCCTACATTGGTGCCTTTATCCAAATCACACTGGCCTGCTCCAGCGAACAGGTCGAACGGTCCCTCATTATGTCCTTCCAGGAAAACAGACCACCCCCAACGGTTGATACCCATTTCGGAAAAACAGGTGTTAAGGTCGCAAATACAAACTCTCCCGAAGGCAGTTTCGCATCCGTCTTCATCGGAATCATCGGTTTCGATGCTTTTTATTTTGGCTTTGCCTTCCACAGCCGCTTCAGTTTCGGCGGCAACCGGCTCAATTTCGCAGGATGTGAACAGCAGCGCCATGGCGGCTGCCCCAAGAATCAATTTTTTCATAATAGCGTTGTGTCTTGATTAGGACCAGTAAATTACGAAGGGGGCCCGGGTTGCGGGAATATTATCGACGAAAACATTGTCTCTATCGACAAGGATAGCCAAAACAAATAATATGAGAGCTTAGTAAGCTTTAATGACTGTAAATCAATTATTAAGCATCACCGGCATCACCAGCATGGTGACCTTTTCGCCGGCGTCCAGGCCATCGGCGGGGGTGAGGATCCCCGCACGGTTCGGCAGGCTCATTTCCAGGGATACTTCATCAGAATCCAGGTTGCCCAACATCTCTATCAAAAACCGGGAATTAAAGCCGATCTGCATGTCGTCTCCCTGGTAGGAACAGGTGAGGCGTTCTTCCGCCTTATTGCTGTAATCCACATCTTCCGCGGAGATATTGAGTTCCGCCCCTGCGATCTTCAAACGGATCTGGTGGGTAGTTTTGTTGGAGAAAATGGAGACCCGGCGCACGGAGCTGAGCAGCTGGCCCCGTTGGATCACCAGCTTGTTCGGGTTCTCCTTGGGGATCACCGCTTCGTAATTCGGGTATTTGCCATCGATCAGGCGGCAGATCAGTTCCGTTTTCTCAAAGGAGAACTTGGCATTGCTGTCGTTATAGGCAACCGTAACGGATTCTTCGCTCCCTGCCAGGATTCCCTTGAGCAGGTTCAGGGGCTTCTTCGGCATTATGAATTCGGCCACTTCGGAGGCCTGTACGTCGCTGCGTTGATATTTTACCAGTTTGTGCGCATCGGTGGCCACAAAGGTCAGGCCCTCAGGCGAAAACTGAAAGAAGACGCCGCTCATTACCGGTCTCAGGTCGTCGTTTCCTGCTGCAAAGAGCGTTTTATCTATGGCGGTCGCCAGGATGTCCCCCTGGATATCGGTCTTGCTGGGGTCCGGCAGGTCAACGGCCTTTGGGAATTCGGCCCCGTCCGCGTAGGCCAGGGCGTATTTTCCATGACTGGAGCTGATCTCTACCGTGTTGTTATCCTCCACCACAAAGGTGAGGGGTTGTTCCGGGAAGGTCTTGAGCGTATCCAGCAACAACCGGGCAGGCACCGCGATCACCCCCTGGTCGTCTGAATCCACTTCCAGGACGGAGCTCATTGTCGTTTCCAGGTCCGAGGCGGACACCGTCAACCGGGTCCCGTGCAGGTCGAAAAGGAAATTATCGAGAATAGGCAGCGTATTACTGTTGCTGATGACGCCTCCCAGTACCTGGAGTTGCTTCAGTAAGTACGAGCTGGAAACAATAAATTTCATAAGGGAAATGGTTTTCTAACCCGTAGTTCTATTAGGGTTTGATAATCGGGCCTTCTGGCAAATATATCCCAAATACAGGATGGAGGAAAACAAACTTATCAACAGGAATCAGCCGTATTTGCTGCGTCTGTAGCGATTGTACAGCCATCCGGCCAGCAACACTAAAACCACCGGGAGGCCTATGTTCAGGAGCTGCCACCGGCCCTTTTTGGCGGCGATTTGTTGCACATCCAGCAGCGGGATGGCCACCTGCTTGTTGCGGATGTTTATAAGTCCGGTATCGTCCAGCAGATAATTCATGGCATTCACCAGGAATTCCTTGTTCCCATAGGAGTTATTGGTCCACTTGTCATATCCCAGTTCCAGGGGTCGTCCGTCCTGCAGTTGGTTGGCGACCAGATCCCCGTCGCTGATCACGATCATCTTATTCTCCGGCCCCTCTTCCCAGATTTCGGGCAGGTCTACCGGGTGCACCCGGTTGCGGTATGCGGATTGAAAGGCGCCTTCCACCAGCACTGCCAGCGGGAAATTCCCAGGCCCGAAGCGTTCGGGGACCGGTTGCTCCCCAACTACCTCCAGGCTGATCAATTTCGGAGTGCCTTCGCTGCGCGAACGGGGCGAGGAACGGTAGAGGACGGTCTTCCGGTATGCATTTTCCAGGGTATCAATGGTACCTGCAAATTGCATCCGAAGCGCCTCCAGATTCGTGTTGATGGGGTGGTCGTCCCTGGAGAAGACCATAGGATTGTAGATCCAGGGTACCGGGCTGTATTGAGAGTCGCCGCCGGCCCCGGTAGCCAAAACGATCTGCGTGCAGTACATGTCGGCCACCAATTCCGGGTTCAGGCGGATACCGTAACGGAACAGCAGGTCGCCCAGGCCCAGGTCCCTCCCGATAGCCACGCCTTCTCCTTCCCGGTTCAGCAGGCTGTCCAGTTCCATGACCACAGGATCGATCAGCCAGAGGCTGCGTCCGCCGGATACCAGGAACTGGTCCAGTACCAGTTTTTCCGCTTCGCTGAAGCTTTCCGTCGGCTTGGCGATCAGCGCGGCATCGAATTGCCTGAGGGACTCCAGAGTGCCGGAAGGGTCGGAGGCAACCGAGTCCAGGGTAAAGGGGGCAATGTTGTAATAGCCTCTGAGGGCGGTCAGGTAATCGGCCAGGTACAGGTCGTCCAGTTCCCCGTTGCCTTTCAGGACCGCTATCCGTTTTTTATCCAGAACCCCCAGTTTGGTAAAAGTATCGGCAAAGGCGTATTCCAGATGTTGTACGGAAGCATTGATCCGCTCTTCGGAGGTAGCGCCCAACTGGTTTCGCAGCAGCGGCACTTTCTCGGTGCGGTTGCCATAGGTAACCAGCGCCCACGGAAAGATCAGTTCCTGAGATACGCTGCCGCCTTCTTCCACCGTAACACTGGCGGCGCGGATACCCATCTGCTGCAGGCTGGATACCACCTGCTCGGCAGCGGCAGCATCTTCCAGCGGATCCACGAATTCAAAGCTCAGCAAGGGATTCCTCACTGCAAATTGTTCGAGCATGAGTTGGGTTTCCCGTTGCAGGCGGACAAATTCAGGGGGCAGCTCCCCGGCCAGCAATACGTCTACCACCACGGGACCGTCCAGGGCCTCTACTGCCTCCAGGCTGGGAGGCGCCAGCGTAAACCGACGGTCTTCCGTGAGGTCCCAGCGATAGCGGAACATGCCGCCCAGCAGGTTCAGCAATACCAGCGTGGCCGCGGCCAACAAAAACCTCTTTAAGAACCAGGCTCCTTTCATT
>JBNKHB010000099.1:0-8455 GCA_050290125.1 Robiginitalea sp. | reverse complement strand
TGAGTCCGGCAAAGGAGCCGCTGCCGTTCGAGGCGGTGCTGGCATCCGGGAAGGTCAGCGTATAGGTATAGCTTCCCCATCCGTCCGTAGCCGTCATGGTGATGCTGCCGTCCGCCAGACAGGTAGGCTGGGCAGCGCTCACAGCCAGGGCCAGGGCCGCGGCAGGGGCGTCAATGGTCACCGATGCGGTATCCGTACAGTTCGTGTCCGTATCGGTCACCGTAATGTCGTAGGTGCCGGCGGCCAGGCCGGTCAGGTCGATGGTGGCGTTGGTCTCTCCGGTGCCGGAGAACGTGGCCGGTCCGGTAACCGAATAGTCATAGGAGGTGGCAAAACCGGCCACCGTGTAGCGGGCTTCCCCGTCGGCCCCACCAAAGCAGCTCACCGGGGAGATCTGCTGCCCGCTTACGCTGATCGGCGTAATGGGGTTGATAGTAAGGTTCTCTTCGTAGGTACAGCCGTTGGAATCAGTTACCCGGAAGGTATAGGTGTCCGGGGCCAGCCCATTAAATGTAGCGGTACTTCCCGCAATGGCGTCGGCCGGAATAGCGGACGGGGCGATGATCTCAACAGTAAAGGGCCCGGTGCCGTTGGAAACCGTGGCGGTCACATCCGAGGTCTGGGCCGGGCAGGTAAGCGCGCTGGTCGTGAACACCAGGTCGTCCGGCAGGTTCAGCGGGTCGATGGTGATCGGGTTGGTGGTATCCGTACAGCCATTGGCATCCCGAATGGTAATGGTATAGGTGCCGGCCGTAAGCCCGTTAAAGGTGTCGGAAGCCTGGAAATTGATGCCGTCGATGGCGTATTCATAGGGCGCATTTCCTCCGGTTACGTTCTGGGCCTGGATGATACCATCCTGTAAACAGGAATACGCCTGGATCAGGGCGGCGTCTCCGGTTACCGCGTCCACCGGCCCGGAAACGGTCTGGTATTCGATATAGTCGCAGGAAGCGCTACCCTTGCGCTGGTTTACCACAATGGCGTAATCCCCGGCAGGTAAGCCCGGGAAGGCCCCAGATGCGTTGGTGGCCAGGGCATCCGTATAGCTATAATTGTCTTCGTCAAAAGTGGCCCCGTCAAACAAATAGAAGGTAAGCTGGTACCCGTTGTTGCTTATCAGATTAAAGATGATGCTACCGGTGGATTCTCCGAAACACAGCACGTCGGCTACCGAGGTGGGATCGAAGTCCGCCGCCGGCACGAATTCAATGACCACCTGATTGGAGATGGCAAAACAGTTGTTGCGGTCCACCACCACAAAGGTGTAGGTCCCCGGATCAAAGATGTCGAAGATCTGGCTGGTCTGGAATTCCGAGGGCGGGATGGCGGTCGGATCCGGATAGGAAATCTGGGTGATGCCGCCTTCGTCCACGTATTCCCAGATCGCATAAGTGTGGGGGGTTTTCCCTCCTTCGGAAGACATGAGGATATTCCCTTCCTTACACGTAATGTGCTGGGAAACACGCGCCTCCAGTTCCAGGTCCGAATTATCGATAATGGTTACCTGCTCCGTATGCAAACAGCCGTCGTCGGTGGTCACACGTACGTCGTAGGTGCCGGCATTCACGAACTGAAAAGTATAGTTGTTGTCCGCGCTGGGCCCGAAGGTATCCACAATGGTTCCTCCCTGGGAGATCTCGTAATAGTACTGCGGCTCTACATCCAGGACCGAAATGGCAATGGAACCAAGGCCGTTGCAATCTTCGTCCGAAGTGGTGACGTCTACCTGGAAATCGCGGGTAAGCACCCCGATATTGGACAGGTAGAAGACACAGCCGTCCACCACGCCGATTTGGCGCATCTCTACGGTGTAGGCGCCGTTGGTGGTAATGTCAAAGCTGGGGCCGTTCCCGGCGCTATAGGGCACCAGAACGGTCCCGCTCACCGCGTCCACCAGCTGGTACTCGTAATCCGCCGGCATGTTGGTAACGGTAATGTTACCCGGGGAGGCGCAGATGATGTCGGTAACGTCGTACTGCGGGTCCAGCGGGTTCTTGAAAATGTTGAAATAGAAACGGGTAAAGCATCCGTTCTGGTAGTTGATCACCACCCGGTATTCCCCGGCATCCGAGGCCAGGAAATCATTGCCGGCACCCACCTGGTTCCAGGTACAGGCCGAGTTCTTGTTCGCACAATCATCGCCGGAGTCGATACAACTCGCCTCATCCAGTTGTTCCCAGACAATGCTGGTGGCGTCCGGGATGTTGATCTCGATGAGTTCGGTGTCGTTCAACCCGCAGAGGAAGATCTTCGGCAGCAGGTCCCCGTCGTTGGCACAGGTGACCACCTCCCCTTCCACGGAATTCGTGGGATCATTGATCAGGGTGATGATCGGGTTGACCTGCGTGGCACCCGGCAAGGTCACCTCGATGATCTCCTCGAAGCCTTTACAGGGGTCGGCAACGATTTTATCCACAATGTACTGGCCCGTCTGGGTAACCAACTGGGTGCTGGGATCGTTGTCGGGGTCCCCGTCGTCGATCACCGTATCGCCTGCGTCAATAAGGCCATCCGCATTGTTGTCCCGGTACCAGATATAGTCGTCAAAATTGTCTCCGGCGTCCAGCACCACGTCGTTTCCGCAAAGCTCAACGGAGCGGAAAAAATCGCAGTTCTCCAGGTCGTCCAACAGGAAGTTGGTGGCGCCGGGCGTTATAAATCCGCAGGTGTCAAAATCGGACACACTGGGGTCGTCGGTGATCATGTTGTCGTTGATCACCCCCTGATAGGAAGAGTACGCCAGGTTCTGGATGAGATCCGTACAGGCGTCTATGAAGTCAAAACAGTTCTCGGCCACCTGCACCCGCATCCGGATGGAGGCTATCGGGTCCCCGGCTTCCACGATATTGTCCGGGATGCTGAAAATCACCTCCCGGGTTACCGCATTGTAGGTATAGGTTACCCCCGCCGGAAGCGTCAGGTTGGTTTCGTCCAGGGTCACATTGATGGGCAGCACGTCCCGGATCGTATAATTCGTGGCGTCGTCGTTGCCGGTATTCTCAAAGGAAAGCACGTAATCCAGGAGTTGCCCCAGGTTTACGCCCCCTCCGGTAATGTCGTTCCCCGCAATGTCCTCTACCCGTTTTTCGAGCACGATATTCGGCTCGATGATCTCCACGTTAAAGGAGTTGAAGAAGGGGTAGTACTGGTCCCCGGTTGAGGTAAACCGGAAAGTGGCGGCGGATTCGTTGTTCGGGATCACAGCGTTCAGCGGGTTGCTCAGCCGGAACATATCCGTGTCATACCCCAGTGTGTTCACGCTGTTGGGATTACGGGCCGTTACAATGGATCCGTCTTCCGAGATGTTGCTGTTGAAAAAGTTGTTGGACGGGTTGGCTGCGTCGCTGATGGTCGTAAAGCTGGCACTACTGGCCGCACGGATCCGAAGCTGGTCCCCGGTAATGCGGTTGTCCCCCTCCAGAGCTGCCACCCCGATGTCTGCGTTTACAGGCCCGACAGGGATGGTATTAAATCCGTTGTAGTTAATGTCCACCGTCGGGTTGGCGCTGCGCACGCGTGCAAAACCGTCAAAGGTGGTAATGAGTTTACCGGTAAGGGTGGGGCTTTCGTATACGATCACCAGGGTCCATCCTGCAGCCGCTCCCCCTCCCGGGGAAAGCGAGCCGACCACGGAGCGGATGTTGGCTACCGTGTATTCCCCCTGCGGGTCCGCAAGAGCCGTAACCAGGCCGGTCACGTCCGCATAACAGGCATACGGGCTGTTCTGCCGCATGGAATTGTCCGCGCTGGTAAAGCCGTCGTAGATGATCTCGTCCGCGGTAATATCTACATAGGCGCCGCCGGGCACCATGAATTTTACCTGGTTGAAGTCGTTCTGCCGGTTGGTGCCCACGGCCTGCCCCGCCTGTTCGCTGGGATAGGTCGCGGACCAGTAAAGGCCGGCATACCGAACCAGGTTACAGCTCGGGTCCGGGTAGGAAAAGGTGGCCGAACTGGAGCTGAAGGTGGACGGGTCCGAATCCACGTCAATGTACTGCATGTCCAGCCAGTCATTGTAGGTGGAAGAGTTGCCGGTGGCATTGTAGGGGTCTTCCGGATCATTGGAGCCGTCATCCCGGTTAACAATATTATTGGCAATAAATGTGAGATCTCCTTTGAGATTATTCTGATAGCGAATATCAAAGGAGTTATATTCCTGGGCAAGCCCGGCCATTGTGGTCAGCAACAGCCCGGCCAGAAGAAGTTTCTTCAGGCTGGTTGGTTTCATCTAAGCGATTAGATTTGGCGTCACACGCATGATCCACATTTTTTCATCATACGTGTTGTTGAGTTTTGAATAGTAGGATATCAAAGCGCTGTTCCACGTTTCGTGGCGCTTGACATATACGTAGCGATAGTTGTTTTCCGGGTTGACGAAATAGCTGGCGCTCAGGCCTATGGAATTCAGGTAGCGCACAAAGCGGTTGGCGTTCCGGGGGTTGGCGAACACGTTCGCAATCAGGTAATAACCCGAACCGGTGCCCTCCACATAGCTGCTTCGGTTCTCCATCTGGCCGGCCGCGGTCTTGTCGCGAACCACCACATTTTTCTGTAATACGTCGGTTTCATAGCCTTCGCTGCGCTCGCGGATCTTATCCCCTGCGGCGGCATAGGCCTCATTCGTGTAGCGGTTGGCTACGTTCATTACCCACAGGTCGCCGGCATAGGCGCCGTTGAGCCCCGTCTTAACGGCGGCTTCGGCATCCCTCCAGGAATCAAAGCGGGAGATGTACACGTATTTCAGGCCGTTGTTCGGATTGTCGATATAGCTGGCCTGAAGGCCGTCTGCATTTAATTTGTTTACGAACTTATCCAGATACGTCGTGCCTTTATAAACATTGGCAACGATGTAATAACCGTCTTCCACGCCTTCCAGGTCGCGGAATTGCCGGCGTTTCACGGCAGTGCGGTCGGCTACTCGCGTAGGTTGAGGCTCAGGGGTTTGCGTAACGGCCGGACGCGGCGCAGGGGCTGCGTCTTCCTGGCGCACACGGTCCTGTTTTGGTTCGGCAACCGCTACGGCATCCCGCTGCTGAGCGGCGGGTTCCACAGCGACTTGTTCCTGGCGGGCCACATCGGATACGGCATCGCGCTGCTGCTCAGCCGCCGCAACCGCATCTTGTTGTTCTGAAATACCAGAAGGTATATTTGAGCTATCCTTTTGTTGATCGTTGTTAACGAAGTACACCTGACGCGCGCGGTCTTCCAGGTCGGGGCGGTCGCCCTCGGTTTCCTGACGCACCATGCGCATCACCATCTCAAAACGGCGCTCCAGGTCACGTTGTCGGTTGTTTTCCAGAGAATCCTGGCGGAACATCAACTCGGCCAGGATGGCGTCGTTCTCGGCAAGGCGGCGCTTCAATTCGGCGATCTCGGCGTCCTTATCCGTGAATTCCTCCTGGTCCTCCTGATCGGTTTCGGCCAGTTGGTCATATCCTTCCTCCAGCATTACCCGGTCCTCGGTGAGGTTGGGGGTAAAGGAGTAAGCAAAGGAGATCTCGTGGGTAACGCCAAAATTGTCAAAGTCGTTGGAGAGCCCCTTTTCCATGGTATACCCAATGGAAAGCCGGCGGTTCAGGTTAAAACCGATACCGGCTGAGGCACCATAAAAGCTGTCGTAACCTCCCTGCAACCAGCCTACTTTGGGCAGGTCCAGGATCAGGTTTCCTCCCAGCACAAGCTCGTCCTCCCCTACTTTCCGCACCCTGGCCAGCGGCATAAGGCGACCCTGCTCAAAGACCCCTGAAGAAGCCCCGAACTGATGGGTATATTGCAGGTGGCCCGAAAAGGTCTTGTCCTTGAATTCGGTTAGGAATTCGCTGGTCTTCAGGTTGTAGTCGATCAAGTTCTCCGCATAAAGGCCAAAGTCGAACGGCCCGTACGAAATATTGAATCCGGGCTGGAAGGTCAGCAGCGAGCTGTCCTGGAAGCCGCTCAAAAAGGGGTCGTCCACCACCGGGTTGGCCCGGCTTTCGTCAAAACCACTATTGTAATAGGATAGGTTGGCGCCAAAGGTAAAGTTGCTCTTGTCGCTCAGTTTTACCCCGTAGGCGTAGTTGGCCAGCACACCGTAATTGCTGAGGGTCCCCTCGCGCTGGGTGTAAAGGCTCAGCCCAAGCCCGGAGCGGTCCCCTATCCGACCGCTGTAGCTCAGGAAATACATCTGGTTGTTATCGTCAAAAGATACCGCTTGGTTTCTATGAAGTAAATTAACATACGACTTGTCCTCCCGAACCGTGGAAAAGGTAGGGTTGATCAAGAACCGGTTGAATTTCAACAGGTTCTGAGATGGCACCTCATAGGCGAGGATAGGGTTGTCCTGCTGCGCATCCATCCGGGGCGCAAGGGCGATCAGTGCCAATAAGAACAAGAGTAATTTGCGTCTCATTTTAGTCTTTAGCGGATAACCGTAATGGTTCCTTGTTTCAGGGTTTTTTCGGTATTCCGGATCTTATAGTAGAATACCATGTTTTGCTGGGGGAAGCTCACGGCCGACGAAGGCCAGTCGTTCTGATAATTGTTTTCGTTCAGCACTTCTTCTCCGCGCTCGTTGTAAATGATCACATTTACCTCGTTGCGCCCGGAATAACTGTTCGGGATGATCCACTGGTCGTTAATGCCATCGCCGTTCACGGAGATCACATTGGGAACCTGGAAGGTGTCCAGGTAACTAACTGTTATGCCGCGGGCCACCTCGCAGCCGCCAATATTGGCGAGCAGCAGGTAGTCTCCGGCCTCGGTAAAGGAAAAGGAAGAGCCGGTGCTCAATTCTACATTATTACTGTCCAGCCAGCGATAGCTGTCTCCGCCGGAAGCGGTAACGGTCCGGGAGGTGCCTTCGGGAATCCGGATGTCGGTCCCGGGATCCAGGCTGATCAGGTTCGGATCCAGGCTGGAGAGCGTAAGATCGTTGGAGGGTACCGGGCAGCCGCCGCGCTGGATCACCAGCTGGTAGGTTCCCGGGGTGCTGACGTCGATGGACGCAGTGCTCAAATTCAGGTTCGTCCCGTCCCGGAACCAGTCGAAGGTAACGCCGGTAAGGTCCGTGGTAGTGCTGATGGTAACTGGCTCGGAAGGTCCGCAAACGGTGGTTTCAGGGCTGGTGATCACCAGGGTCTCATTCACCCTCAGCTGTACGTCCAGGGTATTGGAAGAAGGATTGTACGAAGATACCGTTGCATCCAAGCGGTAATTCCCGTTCTCCGACACATCGGCCAGGCTGATGGAAGACCCGGTGGCCCCGTTTACTGCGGCGCCGTCCAGGTACCATTGGTAACTCATGCTTCCGATGATATCAGAAGTCACTACCGTGCTTCCTCCTCCGCCGTCAATAGCGCGGATCTCGGCCACTTCCAGCACCACGTCCGTATTGGTGCAGGCTGCATAAGTGCCGTTATAGGCAATGTCCATTTCCAGGGAAACCGGGGCCACCACCGTGGTAGACTCCGAATCGATGGACGTGGCCGCGCAAGCCCCGCCGCTCAAACTTACCCGGGCAAAGTAAACGCCGGTTTCCGAAGCCGATACCGTATGGGTGGTTGAGGTGGCTCCCGAAACCGGGTTGCCGTCGCGGTACCATTGGTAAGTAGCGCCGGTAGCATCGGTGGTAATACTTAAATCAGTATTCTGGCCAGGCAGGACCACAACGGAAGCGGGGTTGTTACGGGTGACCGTAAAGTTCCCGGCATTGGTGATGGTTACGGCTGCGGATTGCTCCACGCAGGCTCCCGGGCCAAAAATTTCTACCTGATAATCACCCTCAAAACCGGCTACGTTGGCATCCACCAGGTAGGAATCGTCATCCACGGTGGGCGCGGTTACCGGATTCCCGTCCTTAAACCAGGTATAGGTCAGGCCCTGGCCGGTAATGTTTGCAGTAAGGGTTACGGATTCGCCGGCACACAAAGCGGTTTGGGCTGGCGGGTTAATAGCGATCCCCAGGCTGCTGCCCGTGGTTACGTCGATGAGGTTTGAGAGCGTATTCCCGGAACCTGAACAGGATCCGTAATCGATTTCGGCATTGTACATGCCGCCCTGGGTAACTGATATGGAGGGGCCGCTGTCCGGAAGGGGCGTACCGCTGCGATACCAATTATACTGATAGGTACCGGCGTTGGGTAATCCATACACTTCCAGGGTGATAGAGTTTCCGTCACAAACCTCGGCGGTACCGTCGCCAAAGTCTGCCTGGCCCTGCGGGCGAATGGTAATGCCGCTGTTGACATCCAGGTAGTACATGGGATAGGCAACAGAGGCCGGGCTGGTCATCGCGGGGCTGGTGCTTCGCACCCGCATCCGGTAGCCTTCGCCGCGGGTATCGGTGGGCAGGGTAAACTGGAAAAAGAAATCAAAGGTGGTATTCATGGAGTTTTCGCGTGCCAGCTCCACAGGGCTTGAGAAACTACCGCCGGCATCGGACAGCTCCAGGACAAATTCGTTGTCGGCATTCACCAGA
>JBNKHB010000098.1:0-8457 GCA_050290125.1 Robiginitalea sp. | reverse complement strand
GGATGGAACCGGAACCAGGCGCCGCCCCGTGTCTTTGGGAACTTTACAGCCCCGGGGACCAACCAGATAACCTACAACCTGTCACTGGGGGCCAGCCTTACCTGGAACCTGTTCGACGGCGGAGGGACCACCGTCCGGGTTAAGAACGCCAAACTGGCCTATGAGAATCAGGAATTGCTCAGGCAGCAGGTGACCCTGGAAGTGGACCGGGATATCCGGAATGCCCTGGATATCTACAAGAATCGCCTGGAGATCTATCACATCCAGGAACAGAATGTACTTACCAACCAGAATAATTTTGAGCGTTCCAGGGAGCAGTTCCAGCTGGGCCGGATTACGTCTATCGAATTCCGTCAGGCCCAGATCAACCTGCTCAACGCCCAGACCAATAAGAACCTGGCCAAATACGACGCTAAACTGGCCGAACTTCAGCTACTTCAGCTCACCGGGCAGCTCCTGAACGTGGATTTCTGAAACGGCACCCATGACGGAGCAGGCCTTTCAATGTCCGTATTGCTGGGAGACCATCTCCGTACTGGTCGACACTTCGGTCCGGCAGCAAACCTATGTGGAAGACTGTCAGGTATGTTGCAATCCAATGAAGATCAGCGTGAGTTGCTCCGGCGCCGGAATCGTGGAGTTTGAAGCCCGAAAATTGGGACAATAGACTCTGGGCCTGCCCGGGTCTTGTACAAAATCGTACCTTAGGAAACCATTGACAAAAATCCTTTAGCGTCCCCATGTTCACCAACCCGTATCGACCTGTACTGCCGCTCAGCCTGTGTTTCCTGTTGGCAATCGGCTGCGGGGAATCGCCCCAAAAACAGGGGTCAACAATGCCCGAAACCCCGGTAGCGCTTACCGAGGCAGCAACCCCGCCGGCACCGGCAGGGATGGCCTATATCCCGGCCGGCCGCTTTTTGATGGGCGGCAAATCCGATCAGGCCCAACAAGACGAACTTCCCAGGCGGCAGGTGGAGGTCTCCGCTTTTTTTATGGATGTTGCGGAAGTAACCAACCGGGATTTCGCTGCATTTGCGGAGGCAACAGGTTATGTGACCACCGCCGAACGGCCCGTGGATTGGGAGGAGATCAAAAGCCAGCTTCCGCCGGGCACCCCGAAACCCCCGGATTCGCTGCTACAACCCGGATCGCTGGTATTTCGGCCCACTGACCGGCCGGTAGACCTCAGGGACCTGAGCCAGTGGTGGCAATGGACCATAGGTGCGGACTGGCGCCATCCCGAAGGCCCGGAGAGTACGCTGGAGGGCCTGATGGACCATCCGGTGGTCCACATCTCCCTGGATGATGCGAAAGCTTACGCAGAGTGGGCAGGAAAACGATTGCCGACGGAGGCGGAATGGGAATGGGCTTCCATGGGCGGCCTGGAAGACCCGAAATATCCCTGGGGGGATACCCCGGTGGAAGAAGCCGCCGCCATGGCCAATTTCTGGCAGGGGATCTTTCCCTTCCGAAATGACGAGACCGACGGTTTTTACCGGACGGCACCTGTTAAGCACTATCCGCCCAATGGATACGGACTATACGATATGGCGGGCAATGTCTGGGAATGGTGTGCCGACAAGTACCATCACATGGCGTATCGCATCGAGGCAAGCCCGGATGCGCTGAACAATCCCCGGGGCCCGGAAACTTCCTACGACCCTACCGAACCGCAGGCGGAGAAATTCGTCATCCGCGGCGGGTCCTACCTGTGCAACGACAGTTATTGCAGCGGTTATCGGGTCGCCCGGCGCATGCGGTCCACCCGGGATTCAGGTTTTGGGCATACGGGATTTCGCTGCGTGCGCGACATCACCCCCTAGCCTGCATCACTCCGATGCGATATCTTCAGGATAAAATTTCCTTATCTGCCTTTTGACGTAAACAAACCTCAGGAAGCCGATCAGCAGGATCATCGGACCGATTCCCGTCAGGAAATAGCCCACTACTTTGATTTCGCTGAGCATACTGAGCTTCAGAATGGCAAAACCCGAGCTCAGGAAGACGATGAAAGTTCGGAAATACGCCAGGAAGGTACGTTCGTTCGCAAGGCGCGTGCGTTCCAGCGCGAGCAAATCGTTGCGGCCGAGGCCTGTGGTATTGCGTTTGGCCATGGTGTGCTAAATATGTACAAAGGTACATACCCTATCGGAGTTTCTCCGCAATCCTGGCAGAATTCAGCTTATAGATCAGCCACCCCATAAGGAGGCAGAGGCTTGCCGATACCAGAGGGAAGTAAATGGCAAATCGACGGTTCCGCTCCGGGTCGCGCCAGGCGGTTACCTCATAGTCATAGCCCAGGAAAGAGCCCACCAGGATGGCTAAGCTCAAGATGCCCAAACCCAGGAGGGCGCTGAGCAGGAAGCGGGACCATCTGCGGCGTTTGAGCAGGGCTATGGAACCGATCAGGAACAACAGGTTGAGCACCCCCATAAGGCCCAGGAAGAACCGGAGGTTGGAAAAAAAGGCTACCTCCACCGGGTTATAGGCGGTAATAGTGGCATCGTCTATAGTCCCGGCTTCAAATAATTCGTGGAGGATGATGTTCTGCATTACTACCAGCGGCAGCATCAGCCCCGCCCCAAGGATAAAGATCCAGGCGGTGATCGGAATAAATATCGATTTCTTTTTTTTCATGAAACGGTACTGCCCGGTTCGATTCCCGCCGGAGACGCAGGGCTCAGGACCCTGGCAAAGATACGCCTTCGACTGCCGCCGGCATCGAATTTTAAGCGGATTCGGATGGAACTCAGGCCCCCGTCATCCAGCGGATCAGCAGGTAAAACAGCGAAGGGCACAGCAAACATCCCAGCCCCGTATAAAAAGTGGCCGTAAAGGCGCCATAGGGGACCAGCTTGGCATCGGTAGCGGCCAAACCGGCCACCACTCCGCTGGTGGTGCCGATCAAGCCTCCGAACACCATGGCGGAAGGGGCGTCCGAAAGGCCGATGCGCCGGGCTACCAGCGGTGTGCCGATGGTCGTCACCAGGGTTTTGACCACCCCGGCCGCAATGGAGATGGCGATGACATCGGAAGAAGCGCCCAGCGCTGACCCGGTCACCGGGCCGACGATATACGTGCAGGCACCAGCGCCGATAGTGGTGAGGCTTACCGCATCGGTGTAACCCAGGAAATACGCCACGCAGACTCCGGCCGTAAAGGACACGACAACCCCGGCCAGCAGCGCGGTCAGGCCGGCCTTGCCCGCCTTTTTGATGGCTCCCAGGTCTGCCCCCATGGCCGTGGCCACCACGGTGAAATCCCGGAACATGGAACCTCCCAGAACCGCTAGCCCGGAGAACATACCGATGTCGGCAAGGCCGTTCTCATTCCCCAGGAATGCCAGTCCCAGGGCAAGCAGAATAGCCAGGGCAGCGCCGGGGATGCGCCCTGCGGTCATGTACCGGGAAATGCCATAGGAGACCAGCATGATAATGCCCACCCAGAGGAATCCGAAGATCAGGCCGTTGGAGCCCAGAATGCGTTCGAGAATATCCATTAGCCCTGAGAATCGTTTTCAGTAGTATTCCTTCCTATCTTACTGATCAGCGGAACCAGTAAAAACCCTAAAATCGTTGCGACCAGCCCTGCCATAATAGCCACCGCGCCGCCGCCAAAGGCCGCTTTCACGTTTTGGGTAGCCGCCATGGCCACGATCACCGGAATGTACATGGAACTCCAGAACCAGATGCCGGCTTCGGTTTCGGCAGCCAGCCAGTTCTTCCTGCGCAAATAGAGGCTCCCCAGCATGAGCAGGAGCATTGCAAAACCCACACCGCCTATGTCTCCGCCGATCCCTATGAGCTTTCCGAGCAGGAACCCAAGGAATTTGCCTGTGAGAAAGCAGGCGCACAACAGAAATACCCCGTAGATCTTCACGATGCCCCGCTTTTGGATTCGAACTGCGCCTTCAGTTCGTTCTTGGTTACCTTGCCCAGTACATTGCGGGGCAATTGCTCCAGCAGCAAATACTTTCTCGGTACTTTATAGGATGGCAACTGGTCGCGCAACCAGGCCGTGATCGCCTCGGTATCCGGTTCGCCGGAAGAGGGTACGATCCCGGCTCCAATGATCTCGCCCCACTCCAGGTCCGGGATGCCGACCACGCCGCAATCCGCAACTTCGGGATGCGTGCGAAGGACCTCCTCGATTTCCAGCGCCGATATCTTGTAACCGCCCGATTTGATGATGTCCACGGAGTTCCGTCCCAGAATGCGATAAAACCCGTCCTCCAGCACGGCGATGTCCCCGGTGCGGAACCAGCCGTCCGCCGTAAAGCTGTTTCGGGTGGCTTCCGGTTTTTCCCAGTATTCGGTAAAAACATTGGCGCCTTTGACCTGGATCTCGCCTTGTGAACCAGGCGGGACCTCCAGGTCGTCTTCGTCCGCCAGGCGCACGCTTACCCCGGGAAGCGGCATACCGATGGCCCCGGGACGCCGTTGCCCCTTGTAGGGATTGCTGATGGCCATCCCCATTTCGGTCATGCCGTAGCGTTCAAGCAGCGTATGCCCGCTGATCGTCTTCCAGGCTTCGAGCACGCTCACAGGTAGTGCCGCCGATCCGGAAACCATTAAGCGGAAGTTTTTCAGGCGTTCCGAAACCGCTTGTTGCTCCCCGGGCGACAGGGATTCGTAATGTGCGATCAACTTGTAATAGATGGTCGGTACCGCCATAAACACATTCACCTGTCCCTCCCGGAAGATGTCAAAAACGGTCTGCGGGTGGAATTTGGGCAGGAAATGACAGCAAGCGCCACTCCAAAGCGCACAGCAAAGCATGTTTACTATTCCGTGGACGTGGTGGAGCGGCAGTACGTTAAGCACCTCGTCATCGGCCTCCCATTGCCAGGAAGTCGTAAGCGCAGTGATCTGGGCCTGCAATCCTGTATGGGTGGTGACCACACCCTTCGGGTTGCCGGTGGTGCCGCTCGTGTAAAGGATCATGGCGCGACCTTCCGGATCGATGCCGGGTAATTCCACGCCGGAGCTTTGCAAATCGGCGAAGCGGGCGAGCGGGATCTTGCCCGAGGCCTCGAACGGGCTCAGGAATTCTTCGAATTCAGGCGTACAGACCAGCGTTTCTGCCCTGGTGTCGTCCAGCACGTACTCCATGGAAGGAAGCGGATGCTTTTCGCAGAGGGGTACGGCAATACCGCCGGCCCGCCAGATACCCCACTGGATGGCGACATATTCAAACCCGGGGGCGGCCAGGAAGGCGACCCGGGCTTGCTGCAAATGGTCCCGTCCGTTCAGCAGGGCGCCTGCCAGCGCAGCGGAACGCTCCAGGAGGTCCTTATAAGAATAGGAGTTGCCGTCGCATTTGACGGCTATACGGCCCGTATGGGCTTTGGCGCGCTGAATGAGCGCTATGGTTCCGGTAGCGTCCAATGTGTTGTTTGGTTTGGTTTACTAGACCTTCTAAAAGTAACCAAATTGTCGTCGATAGCGGGAATTAGCTGATCGCTCCTTTGATTTTGAAAATCGGCGACTGGGAGCGACCTAAATTTTTACCGATATTCGGACTTCCTAATATCCCTGTAATGGCAGACATCCAAAAGCTCCTGAAATTAATGGTAGATCAGAACAAATTTACCTGCGGTTATTCCTTTGACAAGGTGAATTCGCAAAACCACGGCTGGAAGCTGAATGATGCCACCTCCAGTATCGGGTTTATCTACCGCCATTCCGGCGAGATCATGTTGCTCCTGGGAACGTTCCTGGGCGAATCCACGGAGGTGGAGAACACTACTATGGGTTTCAGCGATACGGGTCAGGGCGTGGAGACGGAGGAAGCTGCCCGCCTTGTCGCCCTGGGCTATGAAATGCTCTACCGCCTGGCCGGCAGCCACGATGAGGCCTGGTGGCATGAACGGATCAGCACACCGTTCTTCGGGGAGATCGAGCGGATCAAGATGTTTGCGCATATCCTGAACCACAATTCCCATCACGCCGGTCAAATTTCCCTGACCCTGGCGCGGCACCAATAGGTTTTGACCGCTTCATTTTGTACATTCCCGTGTTACCCAACCTGAACAAATGAAAAAAGACAAACAGAAGAAAAACAGCGGCGCGGCATTGCCCCGGCGCGAATTCCTTAAGAAGGGCGCCATCGCCTCTTCCGTGTTCATCGTACCCCGCTACGTCTTGGGTGGCCCGGGCTATACTGCCCCCAGCGACAGGCTGCACCTGGCGGCCATCGGTGCCGGCGGGAAGGGCCGCAGCGATATTGCCAACGCTTCCGTCGCCGGGCGGGAGCGGGTGGTAGCCCTCTGCGATGTGGACTTTTCGGGTTCGGCCGCCGCATCCGTGGAGGCATTCCCGAAAGCCAAACTCTTTGACGACTATCGCCGGATGCTGGACAAGGTAAAGGGCATCGATGCCGTCACCATTTCCACCCCGGATCACGTGCACGCCCCTGCGGCGGTATACGCCATGGAGCGCGGCAAGCACGTTTACGTTCAGAAGCCCATGACCCACAACATCCGGGAAGCGCGCCTGCTTACCGAAATGGCCCGGGAACAGAAAGTGGTTACCCAGATGGGCAACCAGGGCGGTTCCAACCCCTTGCTGGGGATGGTGCAGGGCTGGGTGGATTCCGGGAAACTCGGAAAGATCCATAAAGTTGAGGTATGGACCAACCGGCCCGTTTGGCCGCAAGGTTTTGCCATGCCGCAGCCGGAACCGGATGCCAAACCCGACGCCTTGCACTGGGACCTCTGGCTGGGACCCGCACCCCAGACGCCTTACATCCCGAACCTGCACCCGTTTAACTGGCGGGGCTGGTGGGACTACGGCACCGGCGCCCTCGGGGACGTGGGCTGCCACCTGATCGATATCCCGTTCCGGACCCTGGGGCTTACCTACCCCAAGGATGCCGAATGCAGCGTGGGTTCCGTGTTCACACAGATGTGGACCCCGGACTACCATCCCGAAGGCTGTCCCGCATCGTCTTTTATCACCTTGCATTTCGACGCCACGGACAAGACCCAATCCCCCGTGGAAATGACCTGGAGCGACGGCGGTATCCGTCCGTCCCACCCGGCGATCATCCCGGCAGACCACGATATCGGCGGGCAAAACAGCGCCAACGGCGTGCTGATCCACGGCGAGCACGGAATTATTTCCACCAATATCAACGACAGCTCCCCGCTGATGCCGAAGTTGTACCTGAACGACGGCACTACGGAGTTCGGGCCCGAGGTGGAAGAGAACGAAGAACCGGAATACGGACACCAGCGCAAATGGGTGGACGCTTGCAAGGCCGGCTTCGACAGCCCGGAACACCAGGCGCTGACATCGTCCTTTGATTATGCCGGGCCCATGACGGAGACCGTACTGATGGGGAACCTGGCCATCCGCAGCTATATGCTCCGGCGTGAAAGGGAAGACGGCGGCCACGACTATTTCGGACGCAAGAAACTGCTTTGGGACGGGGATACCATGCGGATCACCAACCTGGAAGAAGCCAATCAATTCGTTACCCGTACCTATAGGGAAGGGTGGACCGTTTAGCAATTATGGAAGCAAAAGACCTATCCGAAGTACACGGACTTGTTGGGGACTTGTTCCCCGAAGTATCCGCCCAGGAGGCCTGGGAGCGTTACCGCCTGTCCGATGAGCAGCTGGCCTTCTATGAGGAGAACGGCTACCTGAGCCATGTAAAGCTCCTGGATGAAAAGCAGGTGGAGGTATTGCGCGCAGAACTGGCGGCCCTTACCGACCCCTCGCATCCCGGCCACGATTTATTCTATGAATTCCATTCAAACGAGTCCCCGGATCCGGCTAAAGTGCTCTTTCACTCCCTGGGACACTGGAGGATTACCCCGGGCTTCCACGACGTGCTGTGGAACCCGCGCTTTGTAGTGGCTGCCTGCCAGTTGCTGGGAACGCGCAGCGTACGGTTCTGGCACGACCAGTTGTTCTGCAAACCCGCCCTGCATGGCGGGGTGGTCGCCTGGCACCAGGATTACAGTTACTGGACACGCACCACACCGCTGCAGCACCTGACCTGCTGGGTGGGGCTGGACGATGCCACTGAGGAAAACGGTTGCCTGAGGTACATCCCGGGCAGCCACAAATGGGACTTGCTGGAAAAGATCGAACTGGCGGGCGATATGGACAGCCTGAGGGCCCTGCTCACACCGGAACAGGAACGGGCGTACGAGCGGCAGGTAGCCGTGGAAATGCCCAAGGGTTATGGCACCTTCCACCACCCGCGCATGGTGCACGGTTCCCTGGAGAATCGTTCCAACCGGCCCAGAAGGGCCTTTGTGCTGAACGTCTTTGCGGACGGCACGCGCTCCGCCTCCGACGAACCCTTGCTAACGGGCGTACCCGTTATCCCGAAAGGCGCAAAAATGGAGGGGCAGTTTTTCCCGCTGTTGTTCGAGCCCGTGAGCTAGAAGTCTTTCCTGCGGGCGTTGCGCGCCAGCAACCAAACGGGCAACACGGTCCA
>JBNKHB010000097.1:0-8503 GCA_050290125.1 Robiginitalea sp. | reverse complement strand
GATCTTGATCTCAAGTTTCTCCGGGGCCCCGGCCTGTTTCAGGATGCCGAGGACCGCGATCGGGTCGGTCGGGGAGATCAACGCCCCGAACAGCAGGCAATATAAAAAGGGCACTTCCAGGCCTAGCCATCCCAGGATCAGATAGCTGGCCCCGCCAATCAAAAAAGTGGAGACCAGCACCCCGAAGGTGGCAAAGGTGAGTACCGGCCATTTCTGTTCCTTTAGCTTTTCCAGATCCGTGTGAAGGGCGCCGGCAAAGAGCAGGAAGCCCAGCATGATGTCCAGCAGCACCGTGCGAAAGTCGATCTGGGACAGGATAAAGCGCTCTGCATTCAGCAGGGTGGCATCAAAGTAGCTGATCAGGAACACCACCAGCGTGAATGCGATGGTGATCACCGTGAGCCCGATGGTATTGGGCAAGCGGATAAACCGGGTGTTCAGGTATCCGAAGAGGGCGGAAGCCAGGACCAGGATAGAGATGATCGAAAAGTAATCCATAGGTTGGTTATTGGCAGTTTAACAGCAGGCAGCCGGCCTTTGGTCAATAGGCCCAAAGATAAAAAAAGACAGGTCAAAACCTGTGGAAAGCCCCGTCTTCAGTGAATTTAACCAATATTAACAATCCGCTCTTGCGCAGCTGCGCGCGCTGCGCTAGTTTTGTTCCCCGAATGAATCAAGCCTTGAAACGACTCGGCTTCCTGTTACAGCTTTGGCTGCTAGGCTTCGGGCTCACCGTACACGCTTTGGCCCTGGGGCCTGCGGAACTTTCCCCAACAACACGCTACCAGCGGATTGCTCAGTACGACGAGCTTCAGGCGGACCTGTTCACCCGGAACCGGCCCGACCAGATCAACCCGGCGGATTACCCTGCTGAGCCTTCACAGCTTTCCGAGTTGCCTCCTTTTGAAACGGAGGAGGAAGAAGAGGTCCATTCCCCCGGAGCATACTTCAAACTCATTTCAGCTTCAGGCGGGGCTTCTTCTGCCTTTTTTACGGCCTGTCCAGATATTCCCGAAAGTCTCCATTCCGGAAGCCTGCAGGAAGCTTCCCCTGCCCTTTGCAGGGCACTCGGAGTCCGGAAGCACATCCTCTTCCAGGTCTACAGAATTTAGAATTCCGGTAGGGGACAAGCGGTACCCCAACCCGACCTTATAGTCCCCGACGGTGGCAGGTCCTCCTGCCTTCCGGCATCTCCGTTGCCATGAGCGCTGCGGACTGCCCCTTTGTTTTATTACCCAATCCATCTTTAATAACATCGAAATGAGGAAGACACTTCCCCTGTTCCTGGGCTTGTCGGTACTTGTGCTTATTGCAAGCTGTACCGCGGAAAAGAAAGAAAAGCCCGAGGAGACCAAATTCCTGGTCACCAGCCCGGTTTACCGGGACACATCCATTACCAAAGATTACGTATGCCAAATCCACTCCGTCCGGAATATTGAACTCCGCGCCCTGGAAAAGGGGTATCTGGAACATATCTATGTGGACGAAGGGCAATTTGTAAAGAAAGGGCAGCAAATGTTCCACATTATGCCCAATGTCTACCAGGCGGACCTGCAAAAGGCAGAGGCTGAAGCCCGGGTAGCCGAGATCGAATATCAGAATACCAAGATGCTTGCCGACGGCAATGTGGTATCGGCCAATGAGCTGGCCCTTTCCAAAGCAAGGCTGGATATTGCCCTGGCGGAAGTGAGCCTGGCGCAGACCCACCTTGGCTTTACCGATATCCGGGCCCCTTTTGACGGCATTATGGACCACCTGCATGTAAGGGAGGGGAGCCTGCTGGATGAGGGCGAGCTCCTGACCACCCTATCCGACAACAGCCAGATGTGGGTCTACTTTAACGTGCCGGAAGCCGAATACCTGAACTATATGGAGGCCTCCGGAGTTGTTAACCAACAGGAGGTGGCCCTGTTGATGGCCAACGGCAAAAAGTTCGGACACCCCGGGCAGGTAGAGACCATTGAGGGGGAATTCAACAATGAAACGGGGAATATCGCCTTCCGGGCCACGTTCCCCAACCCCAAGGGGATTTTGAGGCATGGTGAAACCGGCAGTATCCTCATGCAGGTACCCCTGGAGCATGCGCTGATAATCCCGCAAAAGGCCACCTTCCAGATCCTGGATAAGACATACGTGTTTGTGGTTGACAAGGAAAATAGGGTCCACCAGAAAGAGATCACTATCCGGGCCGAACTCCCGCATCTCTTTGTTGTGAATGAGGGTCTCAGCGAGCAGGATAACATCCTGCTGGAAGGCATCCGGATGGTACGGAACGGAGGCGAGATCAGCCCCGACCCCGTTGCCCCCGCGGAGGTATTGTCCAACCTGGAATTATACGCCGAGTAATCCTCCCAAAAAGACAAGCCCATGTTTAAGAAATTCATACACAGGCCGGTCCTGGCGATCGTAATATCGGTAATCATCATCTTTACCGGATTGCTGGCGATGAAGCAGCTGCCGGTCTCCCAATTCCCGGAAATCGCCCCAACTACGGTGAATATCTTCATCGCCTATCCGGGTGCCAGCGCGGACGTGCTGGTGAAGTCAACGCTTATCCCCCTTGAAACCGCGATCAACGGGGTTCAGGGAGCCCGTTATGTGGCGACTGACGCCACCAGCGCCGGGGAGGGTACCCTGCGGGTCATCTTTGAACCGGGTACCGACCCCAACCAGGCGGTGGTCAGGGTCAAGACCCGGGTGGACCAGGTGATGCCGAACCTCCCGCCGCTGGTGCAGCGGGAAGGGGTGGTGATCACCCCGGTGCAGCCCAGCATGCTTATGTACATCAACCTGTACGGGGAGAATGCCGGACAGGACGGGTTGTTCCTCTACAATTACGCGTATACCGACGTGGTGCCGGAGATCCAGCGGATCGATGGTATTGCGAGCGCCCAGATCCTGGGAAGCCGCAAGTACGCCATGCGGGTTTGGCTGAAGCCGGACCGGATGCGCGCCTACAACGTCTCGGCCGAAGAGGTGCTGAAGGCCATGGAGGAACAGAGCATCATCGCCCGGCCGGGACGGCTTGGCAGCAGTTCCGGGATCAAGGCGCAATCCCTGGAGTACGTATTGGTCTATGAGGGGCAATACAACGAACCGGAGCAGTACAGCAATATCATCATCCGCGCCAACGAGGAAGGTGAATTGCTGCGACTGGGCGAAGTGGCCGACGTGGAGCTCGGAAGCGAATTCTTCGATATCTATTCCAACCTGGACGGCCGCCCCTCGGCTTCGATCGTACTCAAGCAGACGCTGGGGAGCAACGGAAGCGATGTGATCGACGCCGTAAAGGAGAAGCTGGAGGAGCTGGAAGGGGATTTCCCACCTGGGATCGACTTTAAGATCAGCTATGACGTTTCCAGCTTCCTGAATGCCTCCATCGAACAGGTGTTGCATACGCTCCGGGATGCGTTTATCCTGGTGGCCATTGTGGTCTTCCTGTTCCTGGGGGACTGGCGTTCCACGCTCATTCCCATTATCGCGGTGCCGGTGTCCCTGATCGGGGCGTTCTTTGTGATGCAGTTCTTCGGGCTGTCCATCAACCTGATTACCTTGTTTGCGCTGGTGCTGGCCATTGGGATCGTGGTGGATAATGCCATTGTGGTGGTAGAAGCGGTGCATGTAAAGATGCAGGAGGGCCTCACGCCTTATAAGGCATCCTATGCGGTACTTGGAGAGATAGGAGGTGCCATCGTGGCGATCACCCTGGTGATGACCTCGGTCTTTATCCCGATCTCATTCATGACGGGGCCCGTGGGGGTTTTCTACCGCCAGTTTTCGATTACCATGGCCGGTGCCATCGTCATTTCCGCAGTGGTGGCCCTTACGCTAACGCCCGTACTCTGTGCGATGATGCTGCGGCACAGGCCCGAAGGCCGCCGCAAATCCCCGATTGACCGGTTTATCGACTGGTTCAATGGCCGTTTTGACCGTCTCACAGGCCGGTACGAAGGCCTGCTCAAGCGGATCGTCAACCGTCGCGCGGTCACCTTCGGGGCCCTGCTGGCCTTCTGTGCCGGGATCTTCTTTACCAACCAGGTGCTGCCGGCCGGGTTCATCCCGAACGAGGACCAGGGGATGATCTATGCCATTATCCAGACCCCTCCTGGTTCTACCCTGGAACGCACCAACGAGGTGGCCCGAAAGCTCCAGAAGCTTTCTGAGGAGATTGAAGGGGTGGAGTCGGTGTCTTCCCTTGCGGGCTACGAGATCATGACCGAAGGCCGAGGCTCTAATGCCGGGACCTGTCTGATCAACCTGAAACCCTGGTCGCAGCGGGAGCATTCGGTACACGAGATCATGGAGGAGCTGGAAGAGGAGACCAGGAACCTGGGGGCCGTGATCGAATATTTCGAGCCGCCGGCCGTTCCCGGATTCGGGTCTTCGGGCGGTTTTTCCCTGCGGTTGCTGGACAAGACGGGTTCCGCCGATTACAACCAGTTCGAAAAGATCAACGACGCCTTCATGGACCATCTGAAAGCCCGCAAGGAGCTTACCGGCATGTTCACCTTCTTTGCCGCGAACTACCCGCAGTACGAGCTCAAGATCGACAACAAGGCTGCCATGCAGAAGGGCGTATCCATCGGCAAGGCCATGGAGAACCTGAACATCCTGATCGGCAGTACGTACGAGCAGGGCTTTATCCGGTTCGGCCGTTTCTTTAAGGTGTATACCCAGGCCGCCCCGGAATACCGGGCCCTTCCCTCGGACCTGGAAAAATTGTTCGTCAAGAACGAGAATGGGGAAATGGTGCCCTATTCGGCCTTTATGAAGATGGAGAAACGCCTGGGCCCCAATGAGATTACCCGGTATAACCTCTATAATTCCGCAGCCATTCAAGGACTTCCCGCCAAAGGTTATACCAGCGGGGACGCCATTGAGGCGGTTAAGGAAGTGGCGGCGCAGACCCTGCCCCGGGGCTATGACATCGCCTGGGAGGGCCTCTCTTATGACGAGGCGCGAAGGGGGAACGAATCGCTCTACATCTTCATTGTGGTGTTGATTTTCGTCTACCTGGTGCTGGCGGCCCAGTACGAGAGTTTCCTGCTGCCTATGGCGGTGATCCTTTCGCTGCCCATCGGGGTCTTCGGATCTTTCCTGATGTTAAAGGCGATGGGCCTTGCCAATGACGTTTACGCCCAGATCGGGATGATCATGCTGGTGGGGCTGCTGGGCAAGAATGCCGTACTGATCGTGGAATTTGCAGTGCAGAAACGCAGGGAAGGTTCCACCATCCTGGCCGCGGCCATCGAGGGGTCCAAAGTGCGGTTCCGGCCCATCCTGATGACCTCCTTTGCCTTTATCGCCGGTCTGATACCGCTGGTGGTAGCCACCGGGGCGGGGGCGATCGGCAACCGGACGATCGGCGGTTCCGCCCTGGGCGGCATGCTGATCGGCACGGTCTTCGGGGTATTGGTCATCCCCGGGTTGTATTTCATTTTCGCCAAGATGGCCGACGGTCGCCAGTTCATCAAGGATGAACACACCGAACCCATCTCCGAGGAATTCTTCCATTCCGACGAGAGTGAAAGCCGCATCCGTACCCGACTGCGCGAAATCAACCGAATCCTTAAAAAGCTGGCCACGCGAAATGGCGAGGAAAAAAACAAAGAGAAAAATGAGAAAGTATAGTATTCTACCCGGCCTGAGCCTGTGTGTTTTAGCGCTCTCTTTTTCCTGTATTCCCTCACGGGAAATCAGGGAGGCGCAAACGGCATTGCCGGATCAATACATTGGCGGGCAGGCGGATACCCTGAATTCCTCCGCGGTCGGCTGGAGGGAATTTTTCGGGGATGCGAATTTGAGATCCCTCATCGACAGTGCCCTGGTGCGGAACCAGGAATTGAATATCATGGTGCAACAGGTGGCTATCGCCCGGAATGAGGTCCGGGCGCGTACCGGGGAATACCTTCCCTCTGTTGGCCTTCAGGCCGGGGCCGAGGTGGAAAAGGTGGGCCGGTATACCCGCAATGGTGCCGTAGAAGAGCAGCTCCAGATACGGGAAGGGGAAGAATTCCCCGAGCCGCTGGCGGATTTCCAGGCCGGGTTCGCAGCCTCCTGGGAACTGGATATCTGGAAAAAGCTGCGCAATTCCAAGAAGGCGGCCGTCTTCGAATACCTCGCCTCCGTGGAGGGCCAGCGTTTTATGGTCACCAACCTGGTGGCTGAGATCGCGGCTTCCTACTATGAACTCGTAGCCCTGGACAACCAACTGGTCTTTCTCAATAAAAACCTGGAGATCCAGCAAAACGCCCTGGAGATCGTGAAACTGCAAAAGCAGGCGGCCCGGGCAACCGAGCTTGCCGTGCGGCGGTTTGAAGCGGAGGTATTCAAGAACCAGAGCCAACGATTCGAGATCCAGCAGCAGATCGTGGAGACGGAGAACCGGATCAACTTTTTGACAGGCCGCAGCCCTGGCCCTGTTCGGCGTAATTCGGACCCGTTCATTGAAATGGCCCTGGATACGGTTTACTCGGGTATCCCGGCGCAATTGCTGACCAATCGCCCGGATATCCGTCAGGCCGAATTTGAACTGGAAGCGGCCAAATTGGATGTGAAGTCCGCCCGTGCCAGTTTCCTGCCGTCGGTGGGCATTCGCGCGGGAATCGGCTTTCAGGCCTTCAAGCCGGGTTTGCTCACAACCACGCCGGAATCCCTGATGTACAACGCGGTAGGCGACCTGGTGGCGCCCCTGATCAACCGAAATGGCTTAAAAGCGGCGTACAACACCGCCAATGATCGGCAGCTCCAGGCCGTCTACGAATATGAAAAGGCGATACTGGGCGGGTATGTGGAAGTGGTCAACCAGCTTTCCAATATCGAAAACCTGCGGAACGGCTACCAGCGCAAGCTCGACCAGGTTGACGCCCTGACGGAATCGATCGACCTCTCCACGCGGCTCTTCCAATCGGCACGGGTGGAGTACCTGGAGGTGCTGCTTACCCAGCGGGAAGCCCTTGAGGCCCGGATGGAACTCGTGGAAGCCAAGAAGTTTCAGATGATGGCCCGCATCGACCTTTACCATTCCCTGGGCGGGGGATGGAATTGATCGCGTAGTGCCGCTTTTTGTGATTTGGACTCACCGGTTTAATAAATTTCATTCCAGTAAAAAGCCGGAACCTCCAGGTTCCGGCTTTTTGATTGGTTCGGGCGGACGGCGAAAGGCATGATCCGCTTAGCCTACCACATAGTTCAATACCAGGTTCACCTGATGGAAATTGCTGCGGTTGAAGATGGTTTCGGGATCCGTGTCGTTTATGTTCTCCCTGTAGATATAAAGCAGATCCATTTTCATACCCCGGAGGAAACCGGAAAAGCGGTAGTGCAGGCCTGTATTTACCTGCCAGTAGGCGTCCAGGTTGTACTTGTTGGAGGTATAGGCGCCGGTCTGCGGACCCCAAAGGCGGGTAAGGCTCAGGCAGCCGGAGAAACCCTCCTGTTTCTCGCGGTATTCTCCTTTTACCGTCAGGATGTCGGAATCCCCGAAGCCATCCAGACGGGATCGCGGGATGGACGTAAAGAAATGGTCCCGGCCCAATTCTCTGGGAAAAAGATAACGGCCGCTATCAAAGGCATGTGTAAAGGCAGTGCGGAACACCCAGTCCGAAGCGGCCCAGGAGACCTGGCTGCTGAGGACCTGGCCGTTCTCGCCGGGTTGTACAAAGCGTTGGTCGTAGGGGAGCTCTTCCTGGAAACCGTCGGAGAATTGCAGGCTGTATTGCAGCCCCAGTTCCCAGGGGCCCTGGCCATAACCCAATTCCAGCCAGCTGGTATGGTTCAGGTGGTGAATGTACCAATGATATGCCTCAAGGTGCCAGGCCTCGGTCGCCTTAAGATACCCGAGCAGGGCAACGCCCTTCGACTCCTGATTTTCGTGGTAAACTGCCGGTATCCCATTCGGCTGGAACCCGTTGTTGGTGAGCCCGATGCCTTCGTTAAAACCAAACCACTCCACTGTGCTTCGGGGCGAGATGCGGTCCAGCCAGGCCAGGTGCAACTCAGCTTTCTTCCCGGGTTGCAACCGCAACCAGGTGCCTTTGAAAGCGAACGGTTTCATCCGGCCGTCCGAACGGTTCAATAATGGCGTGTCTTCGATTTCCAGTTTGCCGTAGGTAATGGAGCCAGTTTGGAAGTGATATTGAAGGTAGAGTTCTTCCAGCCGGTCCAGGTGGTGGAAGTTATTGAAATCCAGGATATCGAAGAGTTCATGCTCCCACTTGGAAACTTTGCCGGTTGTCGGGTCGGGTTCATTCAGGTCCGTAGAGAAGACCTTGTAGGTAAAAATACCCGCGACACCTGCCTGAAACCCGTGATATTCCGCCGTTCGGTACTTCAACAGCCCGCCCGTGGCCATGGCGTAATAGTCGCGCAATTCGCCCTGATTCATCGTATTGATAAAATGACCGCGAATATGGCCTTCCAGGTGACCCCGGGTAAAGAGATCCGACAGGGATTCAGGTTCCCCTGGAAGATCGGTTTCCTGCGCCTGCAAACTTCCCAATAC
>JBNKHB010000096.1:0-8580 GCA_050290125.1 Robiginitalea sp. | reverse complement strand
AATGCGCCGCTGCGCCTCTTCGCCCTGAAGTTTGGGAAGGGCGGCTTCCGGGAGAATGGCTACAAGTACATTTTCGTACTCCTCGCCGCGGTGTTGATCCTGACACTGCAATACCTGGCCGTCCCGCTGGTGATCCTAATGTATATCTTGTTTTCGCTGGGCTTGCGCAAAAAGGCTAAATGAGTTCGGTGCTTAAAAGTGCAGCTTCTTTTTGCGGAGTTCGAAGTTCTGCCCCAGGTAGACCTTGCGCACCATTTCGTCGGCTGCCAGGTCTTCCGGCGTGCCGGACTTGAGGATACCCCCCTCGAACATCAGGTAAGAGCGCTCGGTTATGGCAAGGGTCTCCTGTACGTTGTGATCCGTTATGAGGATCCCGATATTCCGGTCCTTGAGTTGGGCCACGATCCGTTGGATGTCTTCCACGGCCACGGGGTCTACTCCTGCAAAGGGTTCGTCCAGCAGGATGAATTTAGGGTCGGTAGCCAGGGCCCGCGCAATTTCCGTCCGCCGCCGCTCCCCGCCGGAGAGCA
Organism: Robiginitalea sp.; assembly: GCA_050290125.1. Taxonomy (GTDB): domain Bacteria; phylum Bacteroidota; class Bacteroidia; order Flavobacteriales; family Flavobacteriaceae; genus Robiginitalea. The sequence goes on along the minus strand of JBNKHB010000096.1, from coordinate 8,050 downwards.
GGTCCCCCCGGTTCTTGCGGATATGGGCGATCCCGAATTCTTCCAGCAGGCTCTCCATCCGCATAAGCTGTTCTTTCTTGCTGAGGTCGGTAAGCTGCAACACGCTCAGGATGTTCTTTTCCACGCTTAGTTTTCGAAAGACGGAGGCTTCCTGCGCCAGGTAGCCGATGCCGTACTGGGCGCGTTTGTACATGGGGAAGCGCGTGATCTCGGTCTGGTCCAGGAAGATCTGGCCGCCATTCGGCTTGATCAGCCCTACGATCATGTAAAAGGAGGTGGTCTTGCCGGCCCCGTTGGGTCCCAGCAATCCCACGATCTCACCCTGGTTTACCTCCAGGGAGATGCCCTTCACCACCCGGCGGCCCCGGTAGGACTTTTCGATATTTTCGGCTCTCAGCTGCATTCGGTTCGCGCCAAACTTACGGCTTTTAGGCTGGCGACCAGCCATTTTCAGAATATTTTAACCTGCGGATTCAAGGGCCTCCCAGAACTCGTAGGCCCTGCGCAGATGGGGGATAACGATGGTTCCCCCCACCAGGGTGGCAATGCCCAGGGTTTCCGCAATTTCCTCCTTTTTGGCCCCTAAGCGGTACAGCGCCTGCAGGTGGTACCGCACGCAATCGTCGCAGCGCAGCACGGCCGATGATACCAGGCCCAGCAACTCCTTGGTCTTCACGTCCAGGGCGCCGGGCGCATAGGCGTTCGTATCCAGGTTAAAGATGCGTTTGATCAGCTTGTTGTCGCCTTCCAGCAACTTGGCGTTCATCCGCTCCCGGTAACTATTGAACTGGTCAACTTGATTTTCCACGCTTTGCGGCTTTGGCTTCCCTTTTGAGTACAAGGGAAGAGATATATATACTTACCTGGTAGAGGATGAGGACCGGCACCGCGACAATGATCTGGCTGGCAACATCCGGGGGCGTGATGACCGCGGAAAGGATCAGGACCAGGACCAGTGCGATCTTCCTGTATTTGCGCAGGATTTCCGGGGTTACCAGGCCCACTTTGGTCAGGAAATAGATAATGATCGGCAGTTCGAACATGATCCCGCAGGCGATCACTGCGGCCCGTACCGTGGAGATATAGGAACTCAAATCGAATTCGTTGATCACCCGCTCGCTCACCTGGTAGGTTCCGAGGAAGTTGATGGACAGTGGCGCCACCACATAATAGCCGAAAAGGACCCCGGTGAAAAACAGGAAGGAGGCCACCAGGATAAAGCCTCTGGAATGTTTGCGTTCCTTCTCATAGAGCCCCGGGCTGATAAAGCGCCAGATCTCCCACAGGATATACGGAAAGCCCAGGATAAAGCCTGCCCAGATGGACGTCCAGATGTGCGCCGAGAACTGCCCGGCCATGGTACGGCTTTGAATGGTAAACGGCAGTTCGTCCTTGCAAAAATCGGAGTCGAGCCCTATGGAAGTGGCGATGTCGCAGAAAAACTCATAGGTGGGGAAACTCATGTACGAGGGACCGAAGATCACCGTGTCGAAAATGAAGCTCCTCATCAGGAAGGCCACCACGGCGATGACCACCACCGCAAATGTGGATCGGATCAGGTGCCAGCGCAGTTCTTCCAGATGGTCCAGAAAGGACATCTCATTCGGATTCTTGGTTTCCTTGGTTTCCTGGCTCATCAGAGGATTCCTTCCTTTATCAAGTTATGAATATGCACCACCCCCTGGTAGCGGCCGTCGTGGGTGGCGAGCAATTGGGATATATCGTTGTCCTGCATCAGTTTCAGGGCCTTGATGGCCAGGACCTCGGAATCGATGGTCTTGGGATTGGAGGTCATGATGTCTCGTGCGCGCAGCTCCCCGATATTGTCGTAACGGTTGAGCATCCGCCGGATATCCCCGTCCGTGATGATCCCCGCAATGCGTTCCCCGTCCATGACTGCGGTAACGCCCAGCATCTTTTCCGAAATTTCAATGATGGCATCCTTTACGGAGGTGTCTTCCGCCACTTTGGGCACCTGGTTTTGGGAGACGATGTCACCGACCCGCAGGTAAAGCCTTTTCCCCAGTGTTCCCCCGGGATGATACCGCGCAAAATCGGTGCTGCTGAAGCCCCTTAGTTCCAGCAGGCAGATTGCCAGGGCATCCCCCATTACCAATTGGGCGGTGGTGCTGGTGGTCGGCGCCAGGTTATTAGGACAGGCCTCTTTTTCCACATAGGTGTTGAGGACAAAGTCGGCCTGTTCGCCCAGGTAGGAATCCGGGTTGCCGGTCATGCCGATCAGAGTGTTCGCGCCTTGCTTAATTAGCGGGACCAACAATTTTATCTCCGGGGTATTGCCGCTCTTGGAAATGCAGATCACCACATCGTTGTGCTGGATGGTCCCGAGGTCCCCGTGAATCGCATCCGCCGCATGCATGAAAATGGCAGGCGTTCCTGTGGAATTCAGAGTGGCAACGATCTTAGATGCCACAATGGCGCTTTTGCCAATGCCGCTGATCACAACCCTTCCGCGGGAGTCCAGGATGCAGCTCACGGCCTTTGCAAAATCGTCCGTGAGCAAGGTGGTCAGGTGATTGATCGCATCCCCTTCCAGGGCGATGGTTTTACGCGCAATGGCGAGTATAGCCTTACTGTCCTTCAAGGTTTTGCAAGAATTAACAGATTGGTTGCGGCATTCCTTAAAATGTGCTTAAAAACGGACAAGTTCTAAAAGAATGTGCTATATTTAAGAAAACAAAATTACACAATCTTAATAGAATCGATTCTATCTTATCCGCAATTCATTTCCGGCACAAATATTGTATTCACCACCACCGGTTTGAATGAACATTTCAGGACGCTTAGAGCGCTTTTCACCGTGCAGTTCGCGTTAACACATTGAAGCATGATTTCGAATGATATCGATCTGAGAACAGCCCTTCAGAAGTATTTCGGTTTTTCGCAATTCAAGGGGCTACAGGAAGAGGTCATCAAGAGCATAACGGGTGGTTCGGATACCTTCGTCATAATGCCTACCGGCGGGGGCAAATCACTTTGTTACCAGTTGCCGGCCCTGATCGAGGAGGGTACGGCCATCGTGGTCTCTCCGCTCATCGCGCTGATGAAGAACCAGGTGGATGCCATACGCGGGCTTTCCGATAAGGAAGGCATTGCCCATGTGCTCAACTCTTCCCTCACCAAAAACGAGGTGAAGCAGGTAAAGCAGGATATTGTATCCGGTGTCACCAAACTCCTATATGTGGCGCCCGAATCCCTGACCAAGAACGAGTATGTGGAGTTCCTGCAAGGTGTCAAGCTTTCTTTCGTTGCCATTGACGAGGCGCATTGCATCTCCGAATGGGGCCACGATTTCCGGCCTGAATACCGCAACCTCAGGTCCATCATCAACCGGCTGGGAGATGAGATCCCCCTGATAGCCCTTACCGCTACCGCCACGCCCAAAGTACAGGAAGATATCCTCAAGAACCTCGGGATCCCCAACGCCAACGTCTTCAAGGCATCCTTTAACAGGCCCAACCTTTTTTACGAGGTGCGTCCCAAGACCAAGAACGTGGATGCGGACATTATCCGCTTCGTCAAGAAAAATGCCGGCAAATCAGGGATTATTTATTGCCTGAGCCGCAAACGGGTGGAGGAGCTGGCCCAGGTACTGCAGGTAAACGGGGTAAGCGCGGTTCCCTATCACGCCGGATTCGACGCCAAAACGCGATCCAAATACCAGGACATGTTCCTGATGGAGGAAGTAGACGTGGTGGTGGCCACGATCGCCTTCGGGATGGGGATCGACAAACCGGACGTCCGCTACGTGATCCATCACGATATCCCAAAAAGTATTGAGAGCTATTACCAGGAAACCGGCAGGGCCGGCCGGGACGGAGGCGAAGGCCACTGCCTGGCATTCTACGCCTATAAGGACGTGGAGAAGCTGGAAAAGTTCATGGCCGGCAAACCCGTTGCCGAACAGGAGATCGGCAACGCCCTGCTCCAGGAAATTGTGGCCTATGCGGAGACTTCCATGTCGCGCAGGAAGTTTATCCTGCATTATTTTGGAGAGGAATTCGACGATGTGAACGGGGAAGGCGCCGATATGGACGACAACGTCCGCAACCCCAAGAAGAAGGAAGAAGCACGCGACGATGTGGTTAAGGTCTTGCAGGCGGTCCGCGGCACCAATGAGAAGTTCAAGGCAAAGGAAATCGTCAAGACGTTGACCGGATCCACCAACGCCCTGATCGCCTCGCATAAAACCGAGGGGAAAGAGGTATTTGGGATCGGCGCGGACAAGGACAAGCACTATTGGATGGCCCTTATCCGGCAAATGCTGGTGGCCGGGCTCCTCCGGAAGGAAATCGAACAATACGGCATCCTTCATGTTACCGATGCCGGGGATGCCTTTATGGAGCGCCCCGAGTCCTTTATGATGACCAAGGACCATATTTATTCGGAGGAAACAGAGAGCGGTTCAGGAGCCGTGGTCCGGCCCAAGGCGGGAACGGCGGACGAACCCCTGCTGAAGCTTCTCAAGGATTTGCGCCGGCGGGAAGCTGCCAAGCTGGAAGTTCCCCCTTATGTGATCTTTCAGGACCCTTCTCTGGAGGATATGGCGCTGAAATACCCGGTGAACCAGGATGAACTGGTGAACGTGCACGGGGTAGGTGAGGGAAAGGCCAAAAAATATGGCGGCCCGTTCCTGAAGCTCATTGCCGACTACGTTAGGGAGAACGAAATCACGCGTCCGGATGACCTGGTGGTGAAGAGCACCGGAGCTAATTCCGGGCTCAAGCTCTACATCATACAGAACGTGGACCGCAAACTGCCTCTGGACGATATCGCGGCCGCTAAGGGTCTGGAACTGGACGAATTGGTAAAGGCCATGGAGCAGATCGTTTTCAGCGGTACGCGGCTGGACCTGGGCTATTACATTGACGAGATCCTGGACGAGGACCAGCAGGAAGAGATCCACGAATACTTCCTGGAGGCGGAGACGGATAATATCGATGCCGCCCTGAAGGAATTCGACGGGGAGTACGACGACGACGAGCTAAGGCTCTACCGCCTTAAATTCATGAGCGAAGTCGCCAATTAGGTCTTATCAGGGAGCCAGTAGGCTGAAGGGCGCCCATGGCAGATTCCTCAGTACCGTATATAACAGCACGATCAAAAGGATAATTGCAGGGGCACGCCGGTGATCCAGCGGGCTTTTCCAGGTCTTTCCCGCCTGGGAAACACCCCATCGTGCCACCCCATGCCATCCCATTAAAACCAGGGCCGGCAGGAAAAGGACATTTTTTGCGAGGCTTCCTGCAACATCGGCGTGCAACAGGTTATGCAGTGCGCGCTGACTGCCGCAACCCGTGCAGTACAATCCGGTGATCTGATGGAACGGACAGGCCGGGAACGGGCCGGAACCGGGGTCGAAGAAATAGTAAAGGGGTAGCAAAGCCATCAGGCCGGCCACCCCCAGATACCAAAGCCATTGGGCCTGACGGTCAGTAACCGCCATTCTCCCAGTATTCGCTCATAAACCCGAAGCCGAACAGCGCCACCACATAGAGGATCAGGAAAACAGCTCCGGCGATCAATCCTACCAGTCCCCAGGTGCGGGCATTCTTGGAGTGGGCGAGGGCCATTTCATAATCTCCCCGGGCATAGGCTTCGTTAACCCGTGTAGCATATACGATGCTTACGATACCTGCCGGCAGGCAACAACACACCGTACAGATAATGGCCAGGGCCAGGTAATTGCTTGGTTTTGCCGGTTGATTCTGTGATTCAGACATAGTTTATCATCTGGTTTAAAAACAGTTCCCCGGAACCTGAGGGATCCGGGGAAATCCGTTTTATTCTTCAACACCCCACTGTTCCATCATTTCCTGGGTCTTTTCCATATAGGCGTCCCAGCCGCCCATACTGCTGATCTGATACAGGACCCAAAGCAGGTATATCGCACCGATAACCATGGCTACGATGGCTAGAATGCGCGCCGTACGCCATTGTCCGATATTGGAGTACGCCTCAGGCTGTGCCAGGTATTTCTTGTAGTCCGACCGCAAAAGAACGAAGGCGATGATACCGAGCACCAGGGCGGGCAGTCCCCAGAAACAGCAACATACATAGCCGATGATCGACAATACGATCGCCGTAGTTACATTAGGTAGTTTTTGTTGTTCCATAAATTTAGGTTTAGAAGATTATTTTTAGCAGGAAATTCAAGAGGATCGCGGTAACCGTCACAACGGCCAGCACGGTTGTAATCCGCGTGCCCTGCCTCAGTTGCAGGAAGCGATCCAGGATGAGGAATCCGAAAAGCGCCAGCATGGGCAGCAGGCCCGGGTACATCAGGAAGGATTCCCAAATCCGGCCATTTATCAGGAGTACTGCCGAGCGTTGAAGGCCACATCCGGGACAATCCATCCCCAGTACCTGTTTACTCAGGCAGGGTAACATCTCCCACCCGCCCGGGGTATTCGCAAGCATGTGAATAAGTGCCATTTCTCTGGAATCCTGCTCGGAAAATTACTATTATTTTTGGGCAATGAAAACAATTGCTTCCATTTATTTCCCATGCGGTGAGGCGTTTAAATCCAGTGGTTGTGACCGCCCCGCTTAGACCCGGGGACCGGGTTCAATGGCTCGACGAAGCCCTCGAAGGGCAGGTGTTGGAAGTAAGCCCGACAGCAGTGCTGGTACGCACTACTGAAGGCTTCGAGATTTCCGTTCCGCAGGAAGCCCTTGTGCGTATCCCGGATGCCCCCCGTCTATCGGGACCTCCACATCCGCAACCGGCCAAGGAGGAGCCCCGTAAAAGCGGAAAACACAGGCAGCGTTCAGGCAAAAAGCAACGCTTCGCCCCTGTAATGGAAGTGGACCTGCACATCGAAAAGCTGGAGCCGGATCCATCGGGACTAAGTCCGTACGAGATGCTGGATCGCCAATTGAACGCGGCCCGGGGACAGCTGGAATTCGCCTTGAGAAAACGCATCCAGCGCCTGGTCTTTATACATGGGGTCGGGGAAGGCGTGTTGAAGGAAGAATTGCATACCCTGCTGCGCCGCTACGATGGGGTCCGCTTCTCGGAAGCGGATTACCGCACGTACGGACAGGGTGCTACCGAGGTTTTTATCCCCCAGGAGCTGTTCGGTTAATTGCTTGTTGTGGTTACGGTGCCAAATTCCTCGATGGCCAAATTGGTAAGTCGCTCCCCGTTCTTATTCACGAAGGTAATGCCGGAAAGACGGATCTCGTGGTCAAATGAGGTGGTGTCATTCGGGTCCTGGACCGTGGTGATCAGCACGGACCCTGCTTCGGCCGCGATTTCTTCAAGTACGAGCGGCGTGGCCGGGGGGATGGCATCGCAGAAATATCCGCTGCCTATGGAGCCGTCAAAAATACGATAGGTTAATTGCGAGGAGCCCGGGATGGCGCTTTCCAGTTCCCCGTCCGATGCCTCGTTCGCAAGGAGTCCGGATTGCAGTTCCAGGATTAGGGCTTCCTGGTCATTGAGTTTAAAGAAGAGTTCAGTTGAGGTGCTCAGGGTACCGCAATTCTGTACCGTAGCGGATTCAAAATCCACGGTTTCAATCTGCAGGTCACCGCTGGAACAGGAGAAAAAAATCAGGGAGACCAGAAAGGACATTCTCAATTTCATATGCCAAAGATATTGAACTCCTCCTTACCGTGGGGTAATTAAAAAACGCCTTGAGAACAGGAGGGGGCCAGGATCCACATATTGTGCATAAAAGGGTACCTTTGCGGGTAGTTACGATTCCCTGTCACATGGAACATATTTATTTGGATAACGCAGCCAGCACACCGGTACGGCCGGAGGTAATCCCGGTGATGCAGAAAGCCCTGGCGGAAAGCTTCGGCAATCCTTCCTCAACCCACGCTTTCGGCCGAACCGCGAAGACCGGGGTGGAACAGGCCCGCAAGACCATCGCCACCCAACTGGGCGCCAGGCCCGGGGAGATTATTTTTACATCGGGAGGCACCGAGGCCGACAATATGATCCTTTGCGGAGCGGTGCGGAATCTGGGGGTTCAAACCCTGATCACCACCCGCATTGAACACCACGCCGTACTGCATACGG
>JBNKHB010000095.1:0-8614 GCA_050290125.1 Robiginitalea sp. | reverse complement strand
CAACCGCTGGACAAGAATTACTACAACCGGAATTTCAATTCGGGCTTTAGCACCGCCGTACTCTTTGACCGGGAGCACCGCGCCTTTGCCATCAGCCTGCATTACAAGAAAGGCAAGGATAACCGGCACCGCATCCTGGTCTACAATTATTCCATGAATCCCATTATGGACGTGGATTTTTCGGGAGAGATCGAAGAGAAGAATTACGCCTTTGAGGCCCTGGAAATGGCCCCGGACCAATCCGCGGCCTTCCTGATCGGCAAAGCCTATTTCAAGAAACGCCGCTTCAGGGCAGAAGAGCGAAAGTTCCAGTACGAATTGGTCCGCCTGAGCGCAAACGGGGCCCAAACGCGCAGCTACGACCAACCCGGGAAGTACCCCGAAGCGTTGAAACCGATTTGGAGGGACGGCAAGATCATCTGTGCGGGCTTCTATGCGGACCGCAGGGACAACCGTTACAACGGCCTGCAATACATGGAGATCGACCCGGTTAGCCTTGAGGCTACCGCCCGCCAATACAATTCGTTCTCCGAGCAATTCATGTTTGACAAATTCGGGAAAGAGGATGAGCAGGTCATCAAGAACCTGGTCTTTAAGGACATGCACTTTGCAGCCGACGGTTCCCTCTTGTTCAACGCGGAAGAGTATTTTGTCACCAAGAGCATCGAGGCGAATGCCAGCGGCGGCCGCCTCACCATCGAGCGTTTCCACCACAACGACATTGTCAGTGTTAAGCTGGACCGCCAGGGAAAACTGGTCTGGGCGCGGAATATCAATAAGACGGAAGTAACGCAGGGGGACGGCGCCTATGCTTCCTACAGCGCCTATACCACCAACGGCAACACCTATTTCTTTATCTGCACCGCAGCGGATAACCCGCAACTGCTCAATAACGAGCGACTGATCTTCCGGCAAGGGGTCAGCCGAAACCGCAACGTCTTCCTGATCCGCCTGGCCGCCGACGGTACGCTCAGTTACGAAAAGATCATCGACCAGGCCGAAGCGCGACTGCCGCTCATGGTCTCCAAGCCCCTGGTCATGGACGCGGACGACACGCTGTATTTCTACGCAAAACGCGGGAACAAAAAACAGATGGTCTCCGTACACATCCGCGGATAACTTTAACAGCTCAGGAAGGAACAACAGCTATTTTGATTAGGATATATTCCATAAATTTGGAAAATATCCCTAAATCATGTCCAAATCTCATCGGGAGCTGATCAAGGGCCGGGGCGCCCAAAGCCAACAAGCCAATCGTTTCGAACGCCTCCGGCATGAGGTGCTGGCAGAATTCCTGGAACATTGCCATGCCGACGGGGACCTGCCCGAAGTCCGGACCAAGTTCGCACGGATCCACCCCAAGACCATCGTCAATAAGGTGACCAGCCCGGACGTGCGCATGCCCTACAGCATGAACCCGTACCAGGGTTGCGAACACGGATGCGTGTATTGTTACGCGCGCAATACCCACGAATACTGGGGGTATGGCCCGGGACTTGATTTCGAGAGCCGGATCCTGGTGAAGCCGACTGCGCCCCAATTGCTCGAAGCCTTTATCCGAAAACCCAAGTGGGAAGCATCCCCCATCGTCCTATCCGGCAATACGGACTGTTACCAACCGGCGGAAAAGAAATACCGGATTACGCGAGCCTGTTTGGAAGTATTCCTGAAGTATCGGCATCCGGTGGGGATCATAACCAAAAATGCCCTGGTCTTAAGGGACCTGGACCTGCTCCGGGAATTGAACAGCCATGGCCTGGTTAGCGTGCATCTTTCCGTCACGTCCATGGACGAGCGCACCCGCCGGATGCTGGAACCCCGGACCGCCGCCACGGCAAAACGCCTGGACACCATCCGTAAGCTTACAGACGCCGGGATACCGGTCAATGCCATGCTGGCGCCCATCATCCCCGGGATCAACAGTCATGAGCTCATGGACCTGGCGGCCGCTGTCGCGCAGGCCGGGGCCCGCTCCTTCGGGTTTACCATCGTGCGGTTGAACGGGCCCATCGGCCAGCTTTTCAGCGAGTGGGTCCGGAAGGCCATGCCGGACCGCGCCGATAAAATTCTCTCCCAGATAAGGGCATGCCACGGCGGACAGCTCAATGACAGTCAATACGGGCGCAGGATCAAAGGAGACGGGCCCATCGCCCGGCAGATCCATCAGATGGCCGCCCTGGCCAGGAAGCGCTATTTTAAAGGCCGTACCCTGCCGGAATTGAATTGCAGTTTGCACGCGGCCTACAAGACAGGCCAGTGGTCCTTGTTCTGAGCGGTCTGTAATACGTACTTATAGGATTAGCTGAGTTCCCAGCCTTTCCGGTAGCTGCCCTGTACCCATTCATTGGCCAGGTCAAAATTGGTGACGCGCATATTCTCGCCGTCCCACTGGATCTTTTTGCGACCCGGGTACTCGAAATATTCACGCCCGTTCTGTTCGTTTACCTTGCGTACCTTGTGCTGGAACGCACGTATCGCCAGGTTCCCCATCAGCACGGATTCGGTGAGTTTGCCGGCCCGTTCAAAATCCGATGAGGTCGTGCCGTTGCCCATACAGGCATCCACCCAGTTTTGTTGGTGTCCCCCGGTACTGCCTTCCACCCTCGGCAGGGTGGGGGCGGGTTTGTTCATCAGGCCCATCAGCTCTGATGGCAGCAGGCGCGCGTTCCTGGAATAGGTGTCGCAGACCAGGATGCCTCTAGTGCCATACATGATGGTACCGCCTCCATTATCCCCGATAGTCTCCCCGTCTTTTAACTCGTCGGGCAGGTCCGGCTTGATGCCGCCGTCAAACCAGTTCAGCTGGATCTCTCCGTGGCCGGGGGTGTCGAATTTCAAGCGGACGATCGATGAAGACGGGCAACTGGCGCTGTAATCCGCCTCCACAAAATCCCCTACCCAGTTCGTGGTGCAGCTGGCTTCCGCCTCGGTCGGAAAGCCCAGGTCCAGGACGCTGAACGGCGTTTCCATGATGTGGCAGCCCATGTCTCCCAGGGCACCGGTGCCGAAATCCCACCAGCCCCTCCATTTAAAGGGCAGGTAGGCATCGTTATAGTCGCGCATGGCGGCCGGGCCCAGCCAGAGGTCCCAATCCACCCCTTCCGGGATGGGGTCCTTGCCCTGGGGCAACGGAACCCCTTGCGGCCATACGGGCCGGTTCGTCCAGCAATCGATCTTACGGACCTTGCCAATAATGCCGGCTTCCACCCACTCGCGGGCTTCCCGGCTACCGTCGCTGGAGGCGCCCTGGTTCCCCATTTGGGTAACGATACCGTTCTCGGCCGCCACTTTGGTCATCAATCGCGCTTCGGCAATATTGTGGGTGAGCGGTTTCTCCACATAGGCGTGTTTCTTCTCCCGCATAAAGGGCAGGGCGATGCTCGCGTGGGTATGGTCCGGGGTGGCCACCATAATGGCATCCATGTCTTTCAGGTGCCGCCGGAACACCCTCCTGAAATCCTTGTAGCGTTTGACGTCCGGATAGGCCTCATACGTTTGGGCGGCCCTGCGGTCGTCCACGTCACAAAAAGCCACATATTTCACCTTGCCGGTGGCGTCCAGTCCCCGCATGACGCTGGCACCGCGCCCGCCGACGCCAAAGGCGGCAACGTACAGGGTGTCGCTGGGGGCCACATGGCCATTACCCAGCACGTGCCGGGGGACAATGGTGAAGGCGGCAGATGCCGCGGCAGACTGCTTCAGGAATTTTCTACGTTGCATGGAAATTTGCGTTTGATATGAACAGGGAAGATACGAATTATGTAAGGAGATTCACAAGGCGGAATCCTCCCATTTGGCAGAAAGATCCCTCAGGCATTGCCATTCCACTCGGCATAGAACTGCTCCAGGTAGGCCAGCATGAATTCGTGCCGTTCCTGGGCAAGTCGTTTGCCGGTCTTGGTATGCATCCGATCCTTGAGCAGCAATAATTTTTCGTAGAAGTGATTCAGGGTAGGGCCTTCGGAGCGTTTGTATTCCTCCTTGCTCATGCGAACCCGGGGGGCGACGTCGGGGTCGTACAGCGGCCGCCCTTTGTGCCCTCCGAAATTAAAGGTGCGGGCAATGCCTATGGCGCCGATGGCATCCAGGCGGTCCGCATCCCGTACGGCGAATAATTCCGGGGATTCAAAGGGCGCTCCATTCGGTTCCAGGCTGTTTTTGAAAGAGATGTGCCGGATGATCCGGACCACATGCTCCCGCACGGCGTCCTTTACCGGCAGTCGGCTTAAAAAGGCCTCCGCTTTTTTGGGCCCCAGTTCCTCGTCGCCTTCATAGAATTTGGGGTCGGCAATGTCGTGCAACAAGGCCGCCAGGCTAACCGTCAGCAGGTCCACTTCCTCGTCCCGGGCAATCCGCAGGGTATTCCGGAACACCCGTTGGATGTGGAACCAGTCGTGGCCCCCTTCGGCATCCGTCAGTTCTGCCTTAACAAAGGCAATGGTCTGTTCTACGATTTCGGCGTCGGTCATTTAAGGGGTGTCTATGTGGGAAGTTATCAGGGATTCCAATTCCGGCAGCCGATCTTCGGAAAACCCGGATACCGGGATCGGAGGGTGCACTTTAAAGCGGATATGGGCGCCAAGGCCATTCGGGAATTTACCGTACCGGAACACCTTCCAGGAATTGTTGATGCTGATCGGCAAGAGCTGAGCCGAAGGGGCGTTTTTCATGAGCACACTCAGGCCAAAGGTCTTGAAAGGCTTGGGCTTGCCGGTGCGGGAACGGGTCCCTTCCGGGAAGATAACGGCGCTGCGGCCGGTCCGCTCAATGTACTCCCCAAGGCGGGTGAGCTCTGCCAGGGCTTGTTTGCGGTCCCGTCGGTCGATCAGGGCCGAACCCCCGTGGCGGAGGTTAAAGGATACGCTTGGGATGCCTTTTCCCAATTCCTTTTTGCTGACGAATTTTGGGTGGTATTTGCGCAGGTGCCAGATCAGAGGCGGGATATCGTACATGCTCTGGTGGTTGGTCACGATGATCAGCGGGCCTTCGGCGGGCATCGGGTCCGCCTTGGTAAAGCTGTATCGCACGCCCAGGATATGGGTACACTTCATGATCCACCAGTTCAGCCAGGCCACGCTCGCAGCATGTGCCCGGTACCCGAACCAATTCAGGCAGGCCCATTGGATGGGATGAAAGACCACCAGGACCAGCCCGAAGCAGATCAGGTAAACGATGGTAAGCGGATACGCCAGTAATTTCATCATTCCGGAATAGTAAAAAGCCGCTGGATTCAGCGGCTTTTTTTATGCTTGCAGTTGCCTATTGGCAGAATTCATCGTAGGCCTGGGTGAGGTTGTCCGCGATGATTTCCGCGGGCCGGCCTTCTATATGGTGCCTTTCGATCATATGGACGAGTTCCCCGTCTTTAAATAACGCCATACTGGGGGATGAAGGGGGGAAGGGGACCATCAGGCCGCGGGCGGCGTCCACCGCCTCGCGGTCCACGCCGGCAAATACGGTGATCAAGCGATCCGGAGTATGCTCGTGCTGCAGGCTCAGTTTGGCCGCAGGCCGCGCATTGGCGGCGGCGCAACCGCAAACGGAGTTTACAACCACCAATACGGTTCCGGGTTGCTTTATGGCTTCTTCCACTTCTTCGGCTGAAAACAATTCTGCGAATCCTGCGGAAGAGAGGTCTTCGCGCATGGGTTTTACGAGTTCTGTGGGATACATAGATTTTTATTAAAAATTGAACATCGGCAAAGGTACGAAAAGGACGGCAGTTTTCCATAGGCCGCAACCGGTCCCCAAAGGGTCGCATAGTCGGGGACTAAGCCCTATCTTTGGCAAAATTTTCAGTCATGCTCAAATGGTTCGGCGCCTTCCTGGGGTATATGTTCTTCCGCTTGCCGGGAGCCCTGATCGGTTTCATTCTCGGGAGCCTGGCCGACGGGATGGGCGGCAGCGGGAAATCCATTCTGGGGGATTTTACCCGAACCGAAGTCTCCCCGGCTGATTTTGAGATCAACCTGATCAGCCTGTGCTCCATCGTGATCAAGGCAGACGGACAGGTGAGCCAACAGGAGCTGGATTATGTCCGCCAATACTTCCTGAGCACCTACGGCAAGGAAAAGGCGAATGCCATCTTCCGCACCTTTAACGAAATCATCAAAAAAAGAGAGATCAACGCCCAGCGTATCTGCGCCTACCTGAATCAGCGAACCCGTTACGAGGTGCGGCTGCAACTCATCCACTTCCTGTTCGGGATCGCCCAGGCGGACGGTCATGTAAGCCGGGCGGAAATCGACAAATTGCGGGAACTGGCCGGTTACTTCCGGCTGCGGGCTTCGGATTTTGACAGCATCAAAGCCATGTTCATAAAATCTGCGGATACGGCCTACACCATCCTGGAGATCGAACGCAGTGCCTCCAACGAGGAGGTGAAGAAGGCCTACCGCGAGATGGCCAAAAAGTACCACCCCGACCGGGTGAATACCCAGGACGAGGCGATCAAAAAAGGCGCGGAGGAGAAGTTCAAGCAGGTGCAGCTGGCGTATGAGACCATTCAGAAAGAAAGGGGGATGTAAGCGCTTCTTTCCGGCCTGTCGACGCTTCTTTCCGGCATACGACGCTTCCCCCAGCAAAGAATAAAGCTCAAAAACGCGACTAAAAACTTATGGAGAATTTTTGGTTTTACGGAGAACTGGGCTTTTTCCACGTGCTGGACCCCTCCGGTTACGATCACGTTTTGTTCCTTACCGCCCTGGCGCTGCCTTTTACCTTCCTGCAATGGAAGCGCGTGTTTTGGCTGGCTACCCTTTTTACCGTAGCTCACTGTTTTTCTCTGGGGCTTGCCGCTTTCGGGCTGGTCAACGCCTCCGCCGCCTGGGTGGAATTCCTGATCCCCGTCACCATTTTTCTCACCGCCCTGTTTAATCTATTCCTGGCGCGCCACGGCCTGCACCCGGAGGAAGCGTACCGGACGCACCTTATTTCCACCGGCCTGTTCGGGCTGATCCACGGTTTGGGATTCTCCAACTATTTCCGGATGCTGATGACGGGCGAAGAAGACAAAGCCGGGCCGTTGTTCGGCTTTGCACTGGGGATTGAAGGGGCCCAATTACTGGTGTTGTTAGTTGTCATGGGGATCACCTACCTCATGCTGGAGCGCCTCAGGATCTCCGGGTCCTGGTACGTTCGCGTCGGCAGCTTGCTGATCATGGCCGTTTCGGCCATGCTGCTGGTACGGGCCTGGCCCGCCTAGACTTTCACGTAAAATTAACCAAGCCGGGTTTGTTAGGGTATCGAAAAGCCGGTATCTTAGTGCGGTCCGGCACGAAAATCGGCCGGCCTGCGTTAGCTAAATAACCGTGAACGAGAAAAAGCAGGAGAAGTACGATAAGGCGTATCTGCGCATGGCGCACGAATGGGGCAAGCTCTCGTATTGCCGCCGGCGCCAGGTGGGCGCCATCGTGGTCAAGGACCGGATGATCATTTCGGACGGGTACAACGGTACCCCCACCGGATTTGAGAATTTCTGTGAGGACGACGAAGGCTACACCAAGTGGTACGTGCTGCACGCCGAGGCCAACGCCATCTCCAAGGTGGCTTCCTCTACCCAGAGTTGCCAGGGGGCTACCCTCTATATCACCCTGTCGCCCTGCCGGGAATGCAGCAAGCTGATCCACCAGTCGGGTATTCGCCGGGTGGTGTACCAGGTGGCGTACAAGGACGGTTCCGGTCTGGATTTCCTGGAGCGCGCCGGGGTGGAATTGCACCACCTGCCCGTGATTGACAGCCCGTACACGGTAAATGAAGAGTGATTTGAAGAAGAGCTATTACATAGGACCTGCCGTCGTGGCCTTTGCCCTGGCCCTGGGGATCTTTGTGGGCGGCAAGCTCCATTTTAACGACACCCCGGAACGGCTGTTTACCACCAATTCCAAGAAGGATAAGCTCAACAGGCTGATCGATTATATCGACTACGAATACGTGGACGAGGTGGATACGGACAGCATTGTGGATGTAACCGTGAACAACATCCTGGATAAGCTGGACCCGCATTCCGTTTATATCCCGAAGTCCGAAATGAAGCGGGTTTCCGAGAATATGAAAGGCGATTTCGTGGGGATCGGGATCAATTTCTACACCTCCAACGATACCATTACCGTAACCCGGATCATCCGGTCCGGACCGAGCGCACGCGCCGGCATCCGCCCCGGGGACAAGATCCTGATGGCGGATACGGACACCCTCCACGGCCGGAACATCCCCGACCGGGAGATCGTCTCCAGGCTAAAGGGGCAGGAAGGCTCCGGCCTTACCCTGACCATATACCGGAAAGCCGAGGATCGTACCTTTCGGGTGAACCTGAAACGCGAGCGCGTACCCATCCGCAGTATTGACGCTTATTACATGCTTACCCCGGATATGGGCTACGTGCGGATGAACCGCTTTGCGGAGTCCACCTTTGAAGAGTTCCAGGAAGCGCTGCGCAGCCTGCAACGCCAGGGAGCCGAAAAACTCACGCTGGACTTGCGGGATAATCCGGGCGGTCTAAAAGATGTTGGGCTAGATATTACCAGCTTATTCATAAAAGATGGTCCCATTCTCTATGAAAGTTATCGGGATGGTAGCGAAACTGTCTATGAAGCTAACCAACGTTCAACATGGA
>JBNKHB010000094.1:0-8650 GCA_050290125.1 Robiginitalea sp. | reverse complement strand
CTGTCCGCCGGCGCATTTCAAAGATAGGTCTGCTGAATCCAAGGGATACCACCCAGGCAATCGAACTGTTATTCGACGCCTGGATTCCCGGCGAATTCGGAGACCTGCTGCAGGAAGCCCGGATCGTACAGGGGGAGCGGGATACTTTTTATTTTACCTTCAGGCGGATCGATATCAGAACAGATACCGGGATGCATAAAATCATCGATTAATCCCCTGGCTCGAACAGCGCCGGTTCAGTAACGCGTATACCTTCCGGATGTTCCAAAAAATGGGTGGCAACACGTTTGTAAAGTTGCAGATGGTCCTCTATTCCACTCCAATCCCAAAGATCCGTCACTTCGTCCTCCGCCGAATGGATTCCGGCCAAATTCGCCGGCTTTGCAATTCCTCCTCCTTTCAATCGTTCGCCGGTCCAGATGGTTACGGCGGGAATACCCGCCTGCAGGAAGGAAGCCGTATCGAACATCGTATTCATTCCGTCTACCCATTCCGGACTGTTATAAACCCACCCATGTGGTGCGAGGATGGCTTGAATGTCATCCACAAAATCGATCCCCTGCCGGGGCATGATAAAGTAGTCTTCCCTTGGGCCGGTCACATTGAATCCGTCAATATTCAGACAAAGGATGATCTCCTCCGCCGGGAAGGCAGGGTGAGCTACGTAATACCGGCTGCCGTGGAGGCCGAATTCCTCGGCCGAAGTGGCAACAAAAACCAAATTATGGGCAGGGGGGGCATCCATTGCAAATAAGCGGGCCAATTCGATCAAAGCTGCTACGCCAACCGCATTGTCACGGGCCCCGTTGTAGATCGAATCCTTTCTTCCCGCTTCCGGGCGGATACCAAAAGCATCATAATGGGCAGTGAAAACCAGGGATTTGGTACTGCCGGCAACCCCCTTAATGATACCCACTACATTGGATTCTTTTCCATCGCCATCCCCATATGGGAATTCCTGTAGATAGGAACCGTCCTCAAACGGCTCAAGGCCAACGGACCTAAAAGCGTTCCCAATGTATTCCGCGGCCATGCGAATACCATCGCTTCCGGATCCACGACCTTCGAGCTGATCAGAGGCCAGATACCTGGTATGTTCTTCAACCCGGTCCGAGCTTTGGGCTTTAAGTGAAAAAAGGGGTAACAAGATTAAAATGAGCCAAATTGGTTTAGAACGGCGATCAATCATACCAGGAATATTTTGAACTAAAGACCCCCTTTTCCGGCCCGCGTTTCAATTTTCCTCAACTATTGATCTGTAATGTGCCGGATCCATTGCCTGCTTCCATTCTATGTGTCAAACTATCAGTATATTAGGTGGATAATGGTAAACCCGACAATGCACTAATGAGAGTAGGGCGGATTTGCGATGAAAATTGTACAAAACGATGAAATCAATGACCTGCCGCCAGTTGGGCGGTGCCTGCGACCAGGAGTTCCGGGCGGAAACCTTTGAGGTTATGGCAGAACTCAGTAAGAACCACGGGATGGAGATGTTCCGGAAAGGCGATCAGGCGCATCTGGAAGCCATGCAAGAAATGAAAGCGCTGGCAAATTCGCCGGAAGCCATGCGGCAATGGTATGCGGAAAAAGAACAATTGTTCAAAGACCTGCCCTCAGTGTAAGGCATCCCTATTTTCATTACCTTGACGGTCAACCTGAAACCAAAATAAACATGCGCCTGAAAATCGGAATCTTAATTCTGGCCTGTGCCCTCCTGGCCTGTGCCCTGATCCCCGCGGACCGCGGACCTGCCGTTGACTTCATCAATTCCCTGAACCCGGATCAACGGGAACGCGTAGTTCTCGCTTTTGACGATACGACCAAAACCCGATGGCATTACCTGCCCAATGGTATGTTCCCCAGACCGGGGATGGAACTGGGCGAGTTAAGCGAATCGCAGCAGGAACGCGTCTTTACCCTGTTACGGGCATATCTGTCCGAGGCGGGTTACGATAAAACACGAAAGATCATTAACCTGGAACCTATACTCCGCGAAATGACCGGGGACAGCGTTATGAGGGACCCCGGGCGTTTCTCAGTGGTATTCTACGGCGATCCCTCCACGGATAGCCTGTGGGCCTGGTCTTTTGAAGGGCATCATATAAGCCTGAACTTCACCATCAGCAATGGGGAATTATCAACTACTCCGCGTTTTTTCGGCGCCAATCCGGCTACCATCCCCATTGGGCCACGGAAGGGAGAACGGACACTGGCAACGGAAGAAGACCTGGGCTTTGAACTGATCCGCAGCATGTCACAGGATCAAAGACAATTGGCCGTGTTAAGTCCAAAATCCCCATTTGACATCGAATCGGCGAACATGCCTGAGGTAGACCCGCTGGAGCCTGCGGGGATTTCCTATGATCAGATGACGCCCAGGCAGCAGGATCTGGTGCAGCAGTTGCTGGCCGAATACCTGTCGGCCCTGCCGGAGTCCCAGGTGCTGGAGCGCATGGAGGCCATCCGCTCGGAAGATATGGGTGGCCTGTTGTTTGCATGGGCCGGAGGTACCGAACAAGGTATTGGGCATTACTACAGGATCCAGGGGCAATCCTTCCTGATCGAATTCGACAACACGCAGACCCAAGCCAATCACATCCATTCGGTATGGCGCGATTTTGACGGAGATTTTGGCAAGGACCTCATCCGGGAGCACTACCAGCATGCGGAACACCACAGGAAATAATCCCGGCGTGTGTCAGAAAATCCGGTTTTTGAAAATTATCTGGCTGAAGGCTGCGGGCGCTGCGCCCTAGGGGGCACCCCTGATTGCAAGGTGAATGCCTGGGTGGATGAATTGCGATCCTTGCGGCAACTGGTTTTAGAGTGCGGGCTCGCCGAGGAAATAAAATGGAGCGTCCCATGCTATACCCTCAATGGCTCCAACGTGGCCATGGTAAGCGCCTTCAGGGATTACGCCTGCCTTAGCTTCTTCAAAGGATCCCTGCTCAGGGACCCGGAAGGTCTGCTGGTAAAGCCCGGCGAACATTCCCAGGCGGCAAGACAGTTGCGCTTTACGGCTGTTCAGGAAATCCGGGGCCGGGAACCGGCCATCAGAGCCCTTCTTGTTGAGGCTATCAATGCGGAGAAATCCGGCAAGAAGGTGCCCTTCAAAAAGAATCCTGAACCGGTACCGGAGGAATTGCAAGAACGGCTGCGTGCAGATCCGGCACTGAAAGCGGCTTTTGAGGCTCTGAGCCCCGGCCGACAGCGCGGTTATATTCTTTATGTTTCAGGTGCCAAACAATCCGCCACCCGGATGGCACGGGTAGAGAAATACATTCCTCGCATCCTTGAAGGCAAAGGGATTCATGACCGCTAAGCAGGCGCGGTTGACCCCAGCGGTTACAAGACGAGGAGAATTGAGGCCTTGATTCAGGCCTTCTGCCTGCATTGAATTCAATCCTTTTTTTAGTACCTTCAGGAGGAATAATCCGCCCATGCCGAGCTATACGCTGAACATCAATGACCATTCCTATGAGGCAGAGGTTGCCGAAGGCACCTCGCTGCTTTGGGTGCTCCGGGAACACCTGGGGCTCACCGGCACCAAATACGGTTGCGGGATTGCCCAATGCGGGAGCTGCACCATCCATTTGGACGGGAACCCCGTCAGGGCTTGTGTACTCCGGGTGGAGCAGGTGGCCGACGGACAGCAGATCCGCACCATAGAAGGGCTGTCCGCGACCGGGGACCATCCCGTGCAACAGGCCTGGATCAAAGCCCAGGCACCGCAATGCGGCTATTGTCATTCCGGGCAAATCATGCAGGCGGTTGCCCTTTTGGAATCGAATCCCGATCCCACGCGCGATGAGATCATAAGCCACATGAATGGGGTCCTCTGCCGATGCGGCACATATCTGCGGATCATCGAAGCCATACAATTGGCCGCGGAAACCGGTAAATCCGAAATGAGCTGATATGCCCGGGGTACCCAACACATACAGCCGCAGGGAATTCCTGAAGACTTCCGGGGAAGTCGCCTTCTTTATTGGCGTTTCGGGCATCCTGCCCCAACTGGTTTCGTGCAGGGACACAACGGGTGTTCAGGAGCAACTGGAAAAACACGACCTGACCGCCTGGGTTAAACTCGCGGAGGACGGGTCCATGACCATTTACAACCCGGCGGCCGAAATGGGCCAGGGATCCATGACCGCCTTGCCGGTCTTGTTTGCCGAGGAGATGGACGCGGACTGGGAAAAAGTAACGGTGGCGTTCTCTCCCCAGGAAACCGAAATTTACGGCTCCGAGGGCTGGGCGCCCGGGAGCAAGCTGATGTTTACGGTAGGCAGCCGGACCACCCATAGCTATTATCCTGTCATGCGCAGGGCCGGGGCACAGGCCAGATACGTATTGCTGCACAGTGCAGCAGGGTATTGGGAGGTGCCGCTGGAAGAACTTACTACCGAAGCCGGCAAAGTGATCCACGAGGCCAGCGGCCGGCAAATGGGATACGGGGAACTGGTACCGCATCTGGTGATGCCGGATCCGTTACCGGAAATCAGCGACTCAGCGCTTAAAGACCCATCAGCATTCAAACTGGTAGGGACCGTCATGCCCCGGACCGAAATCCCGCAAAAAGTGGACGGCAGCGCTCAATTTGCCTGCGATATCCGCTTACCGGACATGGTTTACGGCGTACTGGAACGCGGCAGCCTGCACGGTGCGGCTCCTACCCTGGAAAACGAGACGGAAATCCTTGCCATGGACGGCGTCCTGAAGGTCGTTCCGTACGACTATGCCATCGGCGTGGTGGCGGAAACGCTGGAAGCTGCACTGGCCGCCAAGTCGGCCTTACAGATAAGCTGGAGCGAGGCCCAGGCAAGCGGCTACGATTCCCAGGAAATATTCCCGGAATACGAACGTATCGCCTCATCCGCCGCACAAGGAGACATCCGAACGCAGACCGGGGATTTTAAGAGCGTCTGGTCCCGCGCTACAAATCGATATACCCTGGATTTTAAGAACGACTATGTCTACCATGCCCAGATGGAACCCCTCAACGCCGTGGTGAAGGTAGCAGAGGACGGCCAGCATGCGGAGGTTTGGGTCGGCAGCCAGCAGGGTCCCGATACTAAATTGGGCATCCCGGCCCTGTTGGGCATTCCGCCGGAAAACGTTACGGTACACCTGCAGTATTTGGGAGGTGGTTTCGGCCGGCGGAGCATGAACGATTTTGTAGAAGAATGCGGAGCCCTGGCCCGTGAGATGGCGCCCAGGCCGGTGAAACTGATCTGGACCCGGGAAGACGACCTGACTTATGGCGCCTACCGGCCGCTATCCCTGCAGCGGATAAACGCCTGTACGGATGCCTCGGGTCAATTAACCGGCTTCTCCCACGTGGTCGTGGGTGACGGGGGCAATCTGGCCGCCAGTGGGATCGCAAACGACCATTACGATATTCCCAACCTATGGGCCGAATGGCGTGAGGCCTCCCACGGCATCCGCCTGAAGCATTGGCGGGCCGTTGGCCACGGGCCGAACAAATTTGCCATTGAATGCAGCCTGGATGAGATAGCCCACCAACAAGGTACCGATCCGGTGGAACTGCGGAGGAAGCTGATGGCGAAATCCCCGCGGGCATTGGCCACGCTCAATAGGGTGGCCGAGATGGCCGATTGGCAGTCTCCCGCTCCGGAAGGTCGCGCCAAAGGCGTCGCTTTTGTGGAGCACGGATCCCTGGGGACAGGCATTTGCGAGATTTCGGTAAACCGAAACACGGGACAGATCCGCGTACACCGCTTCTGGATCGCGATCGACGCGGGGGTTCCCGTGCAACCGGACAATATCAAGGCGCAGATGGAGGGGGGAATTATCATGGGCATGAGCAGCGTGCTCAAGGAACAACTCACCGTTGTGGACGGCCGGCCCGAGCAGTCCAATTTCGACGATTACCAGTTGCTGCGCATCCAGGACATCCCCGAATCCATTGAAACTTCGATCCTTCCTTCCGTGGAACGGCCCGAAGGGGTAGGCGAAACAGCTACGCCCATGGTAGCCGGGGCTATCGCCAATGCATTCCTAAAACTCACCGGCAAAAGGCTGAGGCACCTTCCTTTTACCCCGGAGCGGGTGTTGGAAGCCCTCAAGGGCTAGATACCTCGCCGGCTGCGCCCTACCCAAAATCAGAATCCCGTATAAACGGCCAGGAGTATGGCTGCCGCCGCCAGCGCCATCAGGAGCAGGGCAGGCCGCCAGATAAACCGGAACCATTTGTTATAAGGGATGCCGGCCACCGCCAATATGCCCATCAGCGCGCCGTTCGTGGGAAACACCATGTCCATATTCACAGCGCCGTACTGATAGGCCAGCACGCACACCTGCCGCGAGACTCCGGCCAGGTCGGACAGGGGGGTAAGAATCGGCATGGTCAGGATGGCCTGGCCCGAATAGCTGGGCACAGGCATGTGCAACACTGCCTGTCCAACAAACATCCCAAGGGCGGACAGGCCGGCAGGCAAGCCTTCCATGGGGGTGAACATGCCGTAAACGATCGTGTCGATCACTTTACCCTGTTCCAATAGCAGCGTAATGCTGCCGGCTAGGCCTATGATGACCCCGGCAAAGATCATCTCCCGGAACCCTTCCGAAAAGGCCTCTCCCGTCCCGTTCAGGCCCATCTTGCCGATCAGGCCCACCAGCAGCCCCATGGCAAAGAAACAGGCGGATAGCTCGTTAAATCCCCATCCCCAGACAATCAGGCCGTAGGTCACCAGGCAAAAGGTGAGGCACAGCAACCCGAGGATCACGGCGCTGCGCGCGCTCATGCTTCCGTTGGTACCGGAAATAGCCTCCAGGGGGACGCGGTTTCGCTTCGCGTATCGAACCATATACAGGTTCCAGAGGATGAAAGCGGCCGCGAGTATAGCCAGGCGGAACGGGGTGCCGGACATCAGGGGCAATTCCGCCTCGTTCTGGGCTACGATCACCGCGAAAGGGTTCATGGGGCTGAAAGCCGCACCCAGCACCGCCGAGCCGTAACTTTGACCGAGGGCCGTGAAGTCGTTATACCCCAGCGAACGCGAAAAAACGATCAGTACCGGCGCCATTGCGATAATCTCTTCCTGCAGGCCGATGGTCATCCCGGCCACCATGAATAACAGCGACACCACCACCAACGCCAGGCTCTCTTTTCCTGCCAGCAAACGGACCAGCAAATGCAGGCCGTCCCCCAATGCCCCGGATTTCTCCACGATGTAAAAACTGCCGCCGATCAGCAGGATGAGCACGATCAGGTCGGCACGGCTGATCAGTCCTTCCGGAACGGACCGCAACAACTCCAGCAAGCCCGGTGCTTCGGCTTCTTCCGGGGCGTAGGAGCCGGCGACAACGGTAGATCGGCCGGTATCCGCATCAAAGGTTCTTGCATAGGAACCGCTGGGGATGAGATAGGTGAGGATCCATGCGATGAGGATGGCCCCCAGCATGATCACAAAAGCATTCGGAAATTTTTTCATGAAGGGTTGGTTTGGCGGGTTTGCCGGGAAAGGTCTATGGAATCGAATGGGGTTCCATAAATGTAGCAAAAAAGAGTGTGGATTAAGGCCTGTCGCTCAATC
Organism: Robiginitalea sp.; assembly: GCA_050290125.1. Lineage (GTDB taxonomy): Bacteria > Bacteroidota > Bacteroidia > Flavobacteriales > Flavobacteriaceae > Robiginitalea. Next base: position 1,091 of record JBNKHB010000094.1, on the reverse strand, counting down.
CTGTTTTCCGGTAAGGCCTCCCAGGAGCAGCAACACCCCCCCTGCCATGCTTACGTACAAACCAAACTGGGGTTTCACCGCAATACGGGTATTCAGATCGGAGTCGGAAAGGGTATTTTGTGCGCGCCGGTCCCCATCTGGCATGTTGTATACCGTACCCGGCGGAAGGAGGTTCAATTCAGGTTTGCCCGGATCAGACCATGCCCAGGAACAAAGGGCCAGCACCATAAAACCCGAAAGGGCCAGTGCAAATTTTTTAAACCCGCCGGAAAGCCGTCTGGCCACCAAAACCCCCAATACGGAAATGGCCAGGCTTACCAGGGACTGGACATATTCGAAGCCGGGAAGCGTACCGCTTGCAAACGGACGCCCGCCGACGGAAGCATCAAAGGCCGCCCACGGAAGGACAACGCCGGCTGCCACAAGAAAAACCCCGGCCCATATGATCCACTGTCTCATGAACACAACTTAATTGCATAAATTAGTAAGATTTTTCTTACCCTTGAGATTTCTTGTACGAATGAACCAAAATGATGTATAATTGACATGCACCCTCACTTTTACACCACCGGAATCCTACTTTGGGGGCCTATCTTTACCTTTGAAGGAGATCATTAGTATGATGGAAGAACACAAAGCATATCGAACTGCCTACTACCTGGCCCTCTTCACCATCCTATACAATATTGCCGAAGGTCTGCTCTCAACCTATTTTGGACTTGAAGACGAAAGCCTGGCTCTTTTCGGGTTTGGCGCGGATAGCTTTATCGAAGTGATATCCGGACTCGGGATCATATATATGATCATCAGGATCAGGAACAATCCGGAAAGTCCACGAAGCAATTTTGAGCGAACCGCACTTAGGATAACGGGCGTAGCCTTCTACCTGCTCGTTATCACCTTGGTCGTGACGAGCCTATATAATATATGGACGGGACATGAACCTAGAACTACCCTGGCGGGGGTCATTATTTCGGTGATTTCTATTGCAGTAATGTTGGTACTTGTGGCCTGGAAGCGCAATATTGGCCGTAAACTCGGTTCAGAGCCCATTCTGGCCGATGCCAACTGTACCTTGGTTTGTGTATATA
>JBNKHB010000093.1:0-8663 GCA_050290125.1 Robiginitalea sp. | reverse complement strand
TATCGTAGGCGGTGTAGGCAACGAAGACGCCCGGCAGGTGGGTATCATGGAATTCCGAAGGCTGGCGGAGGTGGTAAGCCTGCACGTCCCCGAAACCGAAGCGACCATAGGCATGGTGGATACCGACTTCATAGCGGCTTTCCAAAACCCCTTCTGGCTGCTCAATACGGCCCGGGGGAAATGCGTACGTACCACAGATCTCGTGGAGGGCCTTAAGTCCGGTAAGGTTTTGGGCGCCGGGCTGGATGTACTGGAATACGAAAAGGCTTCCTTTGAATCCCTGTTTGAGGCGGGATCCATGCCGGCCGCCTTCCAATACCTGATCGAGGCACCCAACGTACTGTTAAGCCCGCACGTAGCGGGATGGACGGTTGAAAGCAAGGAAAAATTGGCCCGAACCATCGTGGAGAAGATCCGGGAGCAATTTCATACCTTGTAGAAATGTGGCGGATCATCTGGGTCTTTTCAGCGCTGATCGTAGCCGTCTGGCTGCTGATCCGAATTGGCCAGATCGGATATTACAGGGGTTCGCTGACCCTGGAATGGCTGCTGGGCGGCCTGGCTCTTGTTTTTTTATTGCTCGGCATCGGGTTGCAACGACTGAGCCTACGGCCGCAACCGGTAAAGGGACCGGACCGGCAAAAAGTGGAGCAATTAGGCCTCACCCGCAGGGAATATGAAGTGCTGCTGGCCCTCTGTGACGGCCTCTCAAACCGGGAAATCGCCTCCAGGCTATTTATTTCGGAAAGCACGGTAAAAACACATGTCTCCAACTTGCTGCTAAAGCTGGACGTGAAACGGAGGACGCAGTTGATCGGCAGGGCAAAGGCGTTGCACCTGCTCCCTGAAACGACGGGATAGGGCCAAATCCTGCAAATTGGTACTTTGGTATGAGGCCTGGTTTGCCGTCCTTATATAGCTTCGGATCCTAAACCTAAAACGATGAAGCCAACCATTTTAAAATACGGCCTGTACGGTGCCGTAACCATTTGTTTACTCTCACTGCTGGCCTGGTTCGCAGGCTCGGACCTGGATCTGGGGACCCAGGAAATACTGGGCTATGCCTCCATGGTGGCAGCGCTCAGTTTTGTCTATTTTGGCATCCGGCACTTCCGGGACCGGTTGAACAGCGGCATGCTGAGCCTGGGAACCGGGATCCGCATCGGCTTGGGCATCAGCCTGATCACCGCGCTGGCCTTCGGGATCCTGGACCTGATCTACATCCTGTGGATCAATCCCGATTTTCTGGACAGCTATTACGCGCAGGTGGTCGCCGACCTGAAGGACAGCCTGCCTGAAGAGGAACTCGCAGAACGGCTAAAGGCAATGGAAGCGGAAAAGGAATTCTGGAGCAGCCCCTGGCTGAGTTTTGCAGTCATGTTCCTCACCGTGTTCCTGATCGGGGTGGTCATCAGCCTGATCAGCGCCCTGGTGCTGCAACGAAAAGCGAGTCAACCCATATAATTCTAGGCCATGCAATACAAGGCGAGCACTCCGGAGGAATACCTCCAGCAGGTCCCCGAAGAACGGAAGGCCCCTTTGCAACGGATCCGGACGGCCATACTCGAGCAGCTTCCGGAAGGTTTTGAAGAGACCATCAGCTACGGGATGATCGGATACGTCGTCCCGCACGGCCTGTATCCGGACGGCTACCATTGCAATCCCAAATTGCCCTTGCCGTTCATGAACCTGGCCTCGCAAAAGAACTACATCTCCCTGTACCATAGTGGGTTGTACGCCGATTCGGAACTGCTCGCATGGTTTACGGAAGCCTATGGCTCCCTGGATATCGGGAAGCCCGATATGGGCAAATGCTGCGTCCGCTTCAAGAAAATGGACCGGATCCCTTATGGGCTGATCGGCGAACTGGCCGGGAGGATGACCGTTGAGCAGTGGGTGGACACCTACGAAAACGCCATAAAGAAATAAAATGCAATCCCTATGAAAAAACGCGTAACCGGTCTGGGAGGCTTCTTCTTCAAGACCAAGGATCCGGACAGGATCAAACAATGGTATAAAGAGCATCTGGGCCTCCCGACGGATCAATACGGGTGGACCTTCTGGTGGCAGGACAAGGAAGGGAAACCCTGCAGTACCCAATGGAGCCCGTTTAAGGAGGACACTACCTATTTTGCCCCGAGTGAAAAGCAATTCATGATGAATTTCCGGGTGGAAAACCTAAGGGAATTGCTGGCCGCTTTAAAGGAGGAAGGAGTTACCATAGTGGGCGATGTGGAGGAATACAGCTATGGGAAATTCGGCTGGATCCTGGACCCTGAAGGCAATAAAATCGAATTGTGGGAACCGGTTGATTCCGCATTTCTGGAATAAGGAATTATTTGCTACATTGTAGCGTTAATCAACCAACATTAGTAAGCATGTCAGACGATACAAAAGATTTTGGGGACAAGGCGGAAGACGCCTTTGACGACGCTAAAGGCAAAGCGGAGGAAATGGCCGACGACGCCAAGGAGGCCGCAGGCGACTTTAAGGAAGGCGCCAAAAAAACAGCCGAAGAATTCAGCGAAGGCCTGAAAAGCGCCGGAGGGGATAACAAAAAGATCCTTGCCGGTATCCTGGCGATCTTCGTCGGATGGGCCGGGGTGCACAAATTTATCCTCGGTTATCAGAAAGAAGGGATCATCCTGTTAGTGGTGTCCGTGATCGGCTTTGTGCTGACATGCATCGGAGTTGGGATTTTCCTGGTATGGGCAACCGGCCTGATCGGACTCATCGAAGGGATCATTTACCTGACCAAGTCCGACGAGGAGTTTTACAACACCTACCAGGCAGGACGCAGGCCCTGGTTCTAAAGAAATGAGCCGGAATATACCGTTCCGGCTTTTTTATTTCAATTATACATCGTAATATTGCGATATATAAATAAGTAATGGGCGTATCCAAAACACAACTCTTTAACGCCGAGCAGAACGAGATCGCGCGGGTGGCCAAAGTGCTGGCGCATCCGGCACGCGTGGCCATCCTGCAATACATCAGCCGGCAGGATGCCTGCATTTGCAGCGACCTGGTGGAGGAAACGGGCCTGGCCCAGGCAACCATCTCGCAGCATCTTGCCGAACTCAAAAAGATCGGCTTGCTCCGGGGTAATTTCCAGGGCAAGAATCTCTGCTATTGTATCGACCCCGATCGCTGGGAGGCGTTACAGGATCTGTTTCGCGCCTTTTTCACAAAGATCGAATCGCAATGTTGTTAACCTAAAAACACAACTCATGACCACACAAGAATTTATAGAACTGCTGAAGGCCCATCCGGGCCATCCCCTTAGTTTCGAATATCGCGCGGGCCAGCGCCTGCGTCCGGACTACCACATCACAGAAGTAAAGAATGTGAGGGTGGAAGCCACCGATTGCGGCGGACGTTCCGACGCCTGGCAGGAAACCGTGATCCAACTCTGGGAGTCCCCGGAGGAAGACCCCGGCGCCCGACAAATCACGGGCAGGAAGGCGCTGGGAATCCTGGACCGGGTAGCGCGGAGCCAGCCGTTGTTTACTGCAGATACGGTTCGCTTTGAATATGGGAATGCCGGCTTTCATACCAGCCAGCTGCATGTAACGGACGCCTCCGTGGAGGAGGGCCAACTGGTGGTACGGCTAAGCCCAGAGGCCACCCAATGCAAGGCATCCGAACTATGTGGCCTGCCGGCCGAAACCCCGAACGAAGTGTCTGCCTGCCTGCCGGGCAGCGGCTGCTGCTAATCCGCCATCCGATGGAAATCCGCAGCATGCGCGAAGCCGACTGGCCCGAGGTGGCCCGTATCTACGCCGAAGGGATCGCTACCGGAATGGCCACCTTTGAGACCCAGGTACCCGAATACGGCGCCTGGGATGCGGCCCATTTGCCTTATGGCCGCCTGGTGGCGGAATCGAACGGCAACGTCCTGGGCTGGGCAGCCCTCTCCCCGGTTTCTTCCCGCTGCGTGTACGGAGGCGTTGCCGAACTCAGCGTATACGTAGGAGCTAATAGCCGTGGTACCGGTACCGGGATGAGGCTCATGGAAGCACTTATCGCCGAGAGCGAAGCGAACGGGCTGTGGACGTTGCAGGCTGGTATCTTTCCCGAGAATGCCGCCAGCATCCGGTTGCACGAAAAGGCGGGATTCCGGCAGCTCGGGCATCGCGAGAAGATCGGCCAACTGCACGGGGTCTGGAAAGACAATGTGTTGTTTGAGCGTCGCAGTAAGTCGATCGGCACCTAATATCCGTCATTCGAAAGAACAATCAATTCCAAAACCAACAGACATGAAGAACGTACTGGTACTGTGTACCGGGAATTCCTGCCGGAGCCAGATGGCCCACGGTTACCTGGAAAGCCTCCAGCCAACACCCGTCGCCCGTATCTATAGCGCCGGGATCGAAACGCACGGGCTCAACCCGGATGCCGTTCGTTTCATGGCGGAAGACGGGGTGGATATTTCGGGTCACACCTCCAACCATGTGGACGAATACCAGGGGATCGATTGGGACTATATCATCACGGTCTGCGACCATGCCCATGAGAACTGTCCCTTTATCCCGGCCCCGAATGCCAAACGCCTGCACCGGAACTTCAAAGATCCTTCAAAAGTGAAAGGCAGCGAAGCAGAAAAAAGGGAGGCCTTTGAAGCCACGCGGGACGCGATCAAAGCGTATTGCCGGGGGTTCCTGAAAACGGAGTTGGGGATCCAGGGCCTGTAGTCACTAATCCGGGTGGCCGGCCTCGGAGAGTTTTCGCTCCAGTTCGGCCTGGAACTCCTCCATTACGGGACGGACCGTATCCTCGGGCAGATCGGAGATCTTGATATACATCAGGCCGTCCACCGAATTGTTGAAGAGGGGATCCACGTTAAAGGCCACCACCCGGGCGTTCTGCTTGATGTATTTCTTGATGAGCACGGGCAGGCGCAGGCTGCCGGGTTCCACCTCTTCGATCAGCCGGTCGAATTTGTTCAGGTCGGAGGCCGTCTCGTCAAAGACGAATTCCTTGTCGGCATCCTTTAACTGCACCTTGAATTCCTTCTTGGGGCGGATGTATTGCGCCACATAGGGGTCCCAGTAGTGGGACTTCATGAATTCGATCATCAGGGATTTGGAGAAACTCGAGAACTGGTTGCTGATGCTCACCCCTCCGATCAGGAATTTGTGCTGGGGATACCGGAGGGTGGTATGCACAATGCCTTTCCAGAGCAGGAAGAGCGGCATGGGCTTCTGCTGGTATTCCTCCACGATGTAGGCGCGCCCCATTTCAATGGACTGCCGCATCATCCCGTAGAGTTCCGGTTCAAAGCGGAAGAGGTCCTGCAGGTAAAAACCGTCGATGCCGTAGGCTTCAAAGATCTCGGAACCCATCCCCATCCGGTAGGCCCCGACGATTTGCTTCTCGATATCATCCCAGAGGAACAAGTGGTGGTAATAGTCGTCAAAACGGTCCAGGTCTATGGACTTGTTGGTCCCTTCCCCGATGGCGCGGAACGTCACTTCCCGCTGCCGTCCAATCTCCTGCAGGATAAAGGGCATGTCCTTTTTCTGGGCCAGGAACACCTCGTAATTCTTACTTTGCAGCAGGCGGCAATCCTTCTCGCGCAATTTTTCGATCTCGCCCTGGATCACCTCGCTACGCACCGCCGAGGCAATGCGCTTGGGCGGGATGGGGATTTTCAGGTTGGTCGGGATCTGATCGATAAGCCGCTCCTTCTGGTAGGCATTTGACAGGATATACGTTTTACGCCGCAGTAAGTCGGTGAATTCCTCCAGGGATTCGTGCTCGGTCTGGGAGGCCACCGAGATGGGATGCCCGATGCGCACCTTGATCGGCCGGTTGCGCTGGGTAGTGAGCTCCGAAGGCAGCTTGGCCGTCCGGAAGATATCGTGGATCCGGGAAAGATAGTAGAACAGCCTGCTGTTACGGGCGTGGAAATAGATCGGCACTACGGGTACCTGGGCCTTGCGGATGAGTTTTAAGGCGGCCTCCTCCCAGGGTTTGTCTACGATATGCTGCCCTTCCCGGTACGTGGAGACCTCCCCTGCCGGGAAGATCCCCAGCGGGTGCCCGGCACCCAGGTGCTCCATGGCCCGCTTAAAACCGGCTACGGAACTCTGCGCGTCGCGGTGGTTCTCAAAGGGGTTCACCGGCATGATATAGGGTTCCAGGGGCTGGATGCGCTGCAGCAGGAAATTGGCGATGATCTTGTAATCCGGCCGCTGGGCCAGCAACAGTTTCAGCAAGAGTACCCCGTCGATCCCTCCCAGGGGATGATTGCTGATGGTGATAAAGGGTCCGGACTTGGGAAGACGTTTGTAATCCTCTTCCGGGATCTCAAAGTCAATTTCGTAGTGTTCCAGGATTCGCTCCAGGAATTCCGGGCCTTCCAGGCCCTGGTGTTTCTTGTAGAAGCGGTTGATGCTGCTGATCCGGGTGATCCGCATCAGAAACCAGCCCATAAACGTCCCCAGCGGCCCGTACCGGTCCAGGCGGATGGCCCTGGCCACTTCCTTGGCGCTCACTAAACTCATATCCCTGCCTTGCTAAGGGGATAAAGATAGGAATTCGGCGACTCCTGCGGTTAGTCCGTTAAAAATTCGCAGCGATTGAAGTTTATTTCACCACCAGTTGCACCGTCTCCATGCTCCGCTGCTCCAACAGGACCTCCCGGCCGTTTTGCAGCGAATTAATGGATTCCGCGTCAAAATGCCGGACGGTGTAGAGCGAAACCCCTTCGTGATGCACTACATTGAAACGGCCCCTGAGCTGTTGCAACAATTCCTCCAACCGGCCGAACTTGTTGTCCACGCAGACGGAGAAGCTGATCGCCGAATTCTGGATCATGTCCACCTTCATCCGGTGATCGTGCAACAGTTTGAAAAGGTCGCTGATATTGTCCTCAACGATAAAGGAGAAATCCAGGGAAGACAGTTTCATGAGCACCTGGTCCTTCTTCACGATAAAGCAGGGAACTTTAGGCTCGATCCCCTGCCCTTTGCCCACCGTAGTGCCGGGATCGCCAGGGTTCAGAAAGGATTTTACATGCAGCGGAATCTCCTTGCGTTGCAGCGGTTGCAGCGTTTTCGGGTGGATGACGGAGGCCCCGTAAAACGCCAGCTCGATAGCCTCGCGGTAGGAGATCCGGTTCAGCAGGCTCGCCTCCTCAAAATATCTGGGATCCGCGTTGAGCACCCCCGGCACATCCTTCCAGATGGTCACCGATCGGGCATTGAGGCAATACGCAATAATGGCTGCGGTGTAGTCGGAACCTTCCCGGCCCAGGGTGGTGGTAAAGTTGTTCTCATCACTCCCCAGAAAACCCTGGGTAATAAAGAGCTCCTTGCGCCCGGAAAGCTCTGAAAACGCCGCCTGGGTCCGTTCCCATTGCACGTTCCCGTCGCGGTAATTCGCATCCGTCTTGATGTGATTCCGGATATCGAGCCAGGTATTCTCCAGCCCGTTTTCCGCCAGGTAGGCACTGACGATAGTGGTGGAGATAAGTTCCCCGTATCCCACCACCTGGTCGTAGACAAAGTTGTATTTGGGCGATTTATTCCAGGCCAGGAATCCCTTGACCTCCTCGAATAATTCGCGTACGCGTTTGTAAACGGGATGGTTCGAAGCAGGGAAAAGGTCACTCAGGATCTGCTGATGATAGTCCTCCACCTCGCTGATGGATCCCGCCATGGCCGGCCGGTCCTCAAAATAGGTCTTCACCACCGCCTCCATGGCATTGGTGGTCTTGCCCATGGCCGATAAGACCAGGAAAGTTTCCTCCGTGCCCGTATGCCGCAGCACTTCCAATACGTTGCGCACCCCTTCGGCATCTTTTACCGAGGCGCCTCCGAACTTAAATATTCTCATAATTCTTCAGATAATTGGCTATTCCGGCTGCGTCCAACTGCACCACGTCCCAATCCCGGAGCACTTTGGCGCCGCGTGATTCATAAAAGCTTATCGCCGGCTCATTCCAGTCCAGCACTTCCCAGTTCACCCGCTTTGCACCCCAGTCGGCTGCATACCGGATCACCGCGGTGAGCAGGGCACTTCCAAGTCCTTCTCCCCGGGCCCGCTCGGTTACGATCAGGTCTTCCAGGTGGATGGCCGGACCCTTCCAGGTGGAATAGCGCGGATAGATCAGGGCCATCCCGTCAATGCGGTTGTCCCGGCTCGCCACGAAGCATTGGAATTTGGGCGAATCCCCAAAACCGTCGCGTTCCAAATCTTCCAGGGTAACCTCCACGGCATCCGGTTCGCGTTCAAATTCTGCCAGCTCATAAATGAGTCGCAGTACATCCGGCATATCGGTAATCCGTGCAGGGCGAATGCTGTATTCCATAGTTGTTACAAATAAAACACAAAGTTAAAAATCTTCAAAGCAAGGGGCGGCCGAAATCGACGTAGTTTCACAAAATAAGCGATATTTGTGGGCATAGACTTCAGACGCTCCGCATGCAGCAAAAGAACAAGACCTTAGGAGAATTCATCATAGAAAACCAAACGGAATTTGCCTATTCCACCGGGGAGCTCTCCAAGCTGATCAATGCCATCCGCCTGGCGGCCAAGGTAGTGAACCACGAGGTGAACAAAGCCGGTCTGGTGGATATCCTGGGAACCGCCGGAGAGACCAATGTACAGGGGGAAACCCAGCAAAAACTGGATGTGCTGGCCAATGAGAAATTCAA
>JBNKHB010000092.1:0-8692 GCA_050290125.1 Robiginitalea sp. | reverse complement strand
TCTGCGCCTGTCGCGGTATGACAGGTACAATTTGTCAGCTTTGACCCGGACGGATACGACCGGGGACTCATCCGGCCTCTTTGGCCGGATTTTTGCTTTTAATGTGCTACTTTTAATACGCTAAATTGTTACGACTATGATGGGATACTATATAATGATCGGTGCCATTGCATTGGTCAGCTGGTTGGTAAGCGCCCGCCTGAAGAGCAAGTTCCGCCATTACTCGAAAGTCCACCTCCAAAACGGGATGAGCGGGGCCGAGATCGCGGAGAAGATGCTGCAGGACCACGGCATCCGCGATGTGAAGGTGGTAAGCACGGCAGGGATGCTGACCGACCACTATAACCCAAGAAATAAAACGGTGAACCTGAGCGAAGGGGTATACCACCAGCGCAATGCCGCGGCGGCGGCCGTAGCCGCCCATGAATGCGGCCATGCGGTGCAGCATGCCCAGGCCTATGAGTGGCTCACCATGCGCTCCAAGTTGGTCCCCGTCGTGAGCGTTACCTCCGGCCTCTCCATGTGGGTGGTATTCGGTGGGTTGCTACTGGGGGCGGCATCCGGGATGGGCATCGGCTTTTATATCGCCGTGGCCGGGCTGATCATGATGGGGCTGGCCACGCTCTTTGCCTTTATCACGCTGCCGGTGGAATACGACGCCAGCAAACGGGCCCTGGTCTGGTTAAAGACCCGGAATATGGTCACCCAACAGGAATTTAAGGGATCCGAGGACGCGCTCAAATGGGCGGCCCGCACCTACCTGGTAGCTGCGATTGGCGCCCTGGCCACCCTGGTTTACTGGGGGCTGCAGGTTTTCGGCGGCCGGGACTGATCCCCGCTTAGATACTGATCTGACGATCGATTTGCTGATCCAGTGAAATGAAGGTTTCCGTCCTGGAAACGCCTTCAATTTGCTGGATCTTTTTGTTGAGCAGGTGCATCAGGTGTTCGTTGTCGCGGCAAAGCACCTTGATCAGGATGGACCAGTTGCCGGTAGTATAATGGCATTCGAGCACTTCCGGAATTTTTTCCAGTTCCTTCACCGCATAAGGGTTGCTCATGGCCTTGTCCAGGTAGATCCCGATATACGCCATGGTCGTATAACCAAGGACCCTGGGGTTGATAACGAACTTGGAACCGGCCAGGAGGCCTGATTTTTCGAGTTTGCGAAGGCGTTGGTGAATGGCTGCGCCGGAAATACCGATGTTCCGGGCAATCTCCAGGATAGGCCTGCGGGCGTCCTCCATCAGAAAACGAAGGATTTTCTTGTCGATACCGTCTATATGGACGCTGCCCTTGTTAGTTTTCATCTTCCCTTGCTTGCTTGCGCTAAAGATAGCACAATTCACCCGGGTGCTAGCTGGCCACCGAATCCGGGTTGTAGCCTAAGTAAGGTACCGGATACTCCCGGAAGGAGATGCCGTTGCCGGCCAGTTCGCTCAGGACCGGTTCATACACCTCCCGTCGGATCGGGATCTGAACCCCGTGGTGGTTCACCTTCCCGTTGAGGATCAACAGGGCAGCCATGGCTACCGGCAGCCCGACCGTCTTGGCCATGGCCGTAAGGCGTTTGTTTTCCCCCTTCACCACCATGTTGGAATCCAATTGATAACGCTTGCCACCGACCTCATAGCCAAATTTATGGTACATCACGATCATATCGCGCTCCTCCGGCCCAAGGGTCCAGCTGGCTTCCAGGATTTCCTGCAGCATTTGTGCCGGGGTGGCGTTCTCCAGGGTAATGCGGCGGTCCTTATCAAATAGATTCAATTCCAGAAGTTTGCCCCAGATGATGTCGTCCTGGTCGATCTTCAGGTAGTGACGGAGTTTTAATTCCACCGAATCCGTGGGAGAATAAGGTAGAAAGAGGTTGGTGAAATCGCGGTAGGACATTCCTTTTGAGTTCTCGATGCGATAGCTGTCGTCGGTCATGCCCAGCTGCACAAAGGTGTTCCAGGCACGGGAGAAGCCAACCCGCCTCATGGTGCCCCGGTATAGGGTCAGGGCATCCTTCAGGCCGTAGGCTTCGCGGTAACTCAGGGAATCCCGGTTGGCGTAAGCCTCGAAAGTGCCGAATCCTTCTATTTCCAGGAATTCCGTGCGGCGGAATAATTTATGGTACGGAATGTATTTATAAGTGCCTTCCTGGATGAATTTAGCCGCTCCGCCCTGTCCGGCCACCACCACATTCCTGGGGTTCCAGGTAAATTTGTAGTTCCACAGGTTCGTATCGCTCTCGGGAGCCACCAGCCCGCCGGTAAAGGATTCGAACAACAGCATCCGGCCCCCCTCGGATTTGATCCGGTCAATAACCTGCATGGCGCTCATGTGGTCAATCCCGGGATCCAGGCCGATCTCGTTCATAAAGACCAGGCCCTTTGCTTTCACCTCCGCATCCAGCTGGCGCATGCCTTCACTGATATAGGACGCCGTTACCAGGTTTTTGCCGAATTGTACGCAATCCTTCGCTACTTCCAGATGGAGGGCCGGCGGAAGCATGGAGATCACCAGGTCCGCCTCTTTCACCTGCGCCTTTCTGGCATCGGCTTGGGCAATGTCCAGAACGAGGATTTCGGATCGTTCGTTATTGGCGACCTCTGCAGGCAACTGAGCCGGCTGCTTATCGGCAATGGCCAGTATCAGATCCTGCTCCTGTGCATGTTGCAGCAGGTAGTGAAGCAAATACGAGGCAGACTTGCCGGCACCTATGATGAGAATCCTTCGGGGCATGGGTTTCGGGTTTGGTTTAGGCTTTAACGTATTAGGCCAATTCGTAATTCCCTTTATGGGTTCAGCGAATACGAAGGTATCAAATTGTTACATTTGTAAAAAAATTAGTTGCTTCGGTTATGAACAAAACAATTTTGGCTACGGGGGCGGTTTTTGGGCTCCTGGCAGTAGTCCTGGGAGCATTGGGTGCCCACGCCCTGAGGGATGTATTGCCAGGCCCCTCGCTGGAAAGTTTTCAGACCGGGGTACACTACCAGATGTACCATGCCCTCTTCCTTTTATTCCTGGGAGGGAACGACTGGCTGGAACCGACTTCCCGGAGGTGGGTCTTCCGCCTGATTACTGCCGGAGTGATCTGTTTTTCCGGGTCCATTTACCTGTTAAGTACACAGACGCTGAGCAATGTGGACTTCAGCGGGATTGCATTGGTTACGCCGCTGGGGGGTCTGTTCCTCATTCTGGGATGGGCAGCCTTATTGCTATTTGTGCTCAGGGGATCCCACCGGCAGAAACAGGTGTGACATCATATGAGTCCGATCCATTTTATGAACCCCTTTATTAAAATTTCCCAATGAATATGAATAAACCGAATCCGGAAGGTATTTCCCTCGCAGCATACGGAATTTCACCGGGCTCGATTCACTATCAGCTGCCTGCCGAAGCCCTTCACCGGTTGAGCATAGAAAGAGGAATGGGGCATGAGGCTTCCAGCGGTGCGCTGGCTGTACGTACCGGCGAGTTTACCGGCCGCTCCCCGCAGGACCGTTTTATCGTCAAGGATGAGATCACCTCCGAAAAAGTCTGGTGGGGGCCCATCAACCTGCCCTTTGAAGCTGAGGCCTTTGACCGGTTGTACGACAAGGTATCGGACTACCTGGAGGGTAAGGAACTTTTCGTGCGCGATTGCTTTGCCTGTTCGGACCCGAATTACCGAATGGGAATCCGCGTAATTAACGAGTATCCCTGGTCCAATCAATTTGCATACAATATGTTCCTGCGGCCTACCGAAGAAGAACTCCGGGATTTCAAAGCCGACTGGATCGTGGTCAACGCCCCCGGTTTTAAAGCGGACCCGGAGGTGGACGGAACCCGGCAGCACAACTTTGCCATCCTGAATTTCAGCCGGAAAATTGCGCTGATCGGGGGGACCGGGTACACGGGGGAGATCAAGAAAGGGATCTTTTCCGCGCTGAACTTTATCTTGCCGGTCTACCGGAATACCCTCCCGATGCACTGCAGCGCGAATGTGGGCGACAACGGGGAAACGGCGATCTTCTTCGGCCTGTCCGGAACGGGTAAAACCACCCTTTCCACGGACCCTTCCCGAAAGCTGATCGGGGACGATGAACACGGCTGGACCCCGGAAAATACAGTGTTTAATTTTGAAGGCGGGTGCTATGCCAAGGTGATAAACCTTTCGGCCGAGAACGAACCGGAGATCTACGGGGCCATCCGAAAAGGGGCCATTCTGGAGAACGTGGTTATGGATAAGGACGGGCAAGTGGATTTTGCAGACACCACCATCACGCAAAACACACGGGTCAGTTATCCCATTACGCACATTGAGAATCGCAAGGTTCCTTCCATCGGGCATAACCCAAAGCACATCTTTTTCCTTACCGCGGATGCCTTCGGGGTAATCCCGCCCATTTCAAGGCTAACGCCGGCACAGGCGGCCTATCACTTTATTTCCGGTTATACCGCCAAGGTGGCCGGCACCGAGGCCGGGGTGGATGAGCCCGTCCCCTCGTTTTCCGCATGTTTCGGAGCACCGTTCATGCCGCTTCACCCTACGGTATATGCGGAAATGCTGAGCCGGAAGATGCAGGAGGCCGGCACCAACGTCTGGCTGGTAAATACCGGGTGGACCGGCGGGCCCTATGGGGTGGGCACCCGGATGAAGCTTAAATATACCAGGGCCATGATCCACGCCGCCCTGAGCGGGGCATTAGGCCTGTATACCTATGACACCTACCACATCCACTCCGTATTCGGGGTGGCGCAACCCCGTGAGTGCCCGGGCGTACCCACCAAGGTCCTGAGCCCAAGGGCAACCTGGAACGACGATGAGGCCTACTACACCATGGCTTTTAAACTCACCAACGCTTTCCGGGAGAATTTCAAGAAGTTCGAGGCTTTTGCCAGCGAGGAGATCCGCCGGGGGGGGCCGCAGCGCTATGCGTTTTGACCGTTCACCCGAATAGCGGGCAGGCCGTTGAGGTTCTGCCGCATTTCGGGCAGGTACAAAAAAAGCTCCCTGGTGGGAGCTTTTTTTGTGAATGGTTTCGCCGTTATTTCTTGTTCACGTCGTTGATGTACTTCTGCAACGCCATGGTCATGGAAGGGGTTTCCGGTGTCGGGGCCTGGATGTCGATCCGGAGGCCGGCGTCGGTAGCCGCCTTAATGGTGGAATTCCCGAAGACGGCGATACGCGTGTCATTCTGCTTGAAATCCGGGAAATTCTTTAGCAGGGATTCAATACCCGACGGGCTAAAGAAGACCAGGATGTCGTAGTAGACGTCCCTGAGGTCCGAGAGATCGCTGATCACGGTGCGGTAGAAGATGCCCCGCGTCCAGTTGATGCCTGCCGATTCCAAGGTCTCCGGGACTTGCGGCTTGAGCACGTCGGAGGAGGGCAGCAGATAGGTCTCGTCCTTGTATTTTTTGAACAACGGGAGCAAGTCGATAAAATTACGCTTGCCCACATAGATCTTGCGCTTGCGGTAAACGACGTACTTCTGGAGGTAATAGGCAACGGCTTCGGACTGACAGAAATATTTCATGGTGTCCGGAACCTTAAAACGCATCTCATCCGCAATCCGGAAAAAGTGGTCTACGGAATTCCGGCTGGTGAGGATAATGGCCGTATACTTGGATAAGTCGATCTTTTGCTGGCGAACCGCCTTGGCATCCAGACCCTCCACGTGGATAAAGGGTCTGAAATCTACCTTAACTTTTTCCTTTTCAATGAGTCTTGAATAGGGGCTGTTCTCCATTTTTGGTTCGGGCTGTGAAACCAAAATCGTCTTTACCTTCATAAAATCAAGCATTTAACCAACTGAGAATGATCAAATAGGGAGCCATTTCAAGTGCGCAAAGGTACAAAATAAAATAGAACAAATGAGAGGCGATGAACTTTTGATGGATTTTCAGGATGTTGATCCATCCGATGCCATTAATAAGCGCAAGCAGGAAAATGCTTATAAAAATCACGGGTCTGGACCCCGGAAGCAAATAGGTTAACAACAGGTTTGCCGCAAATAAGACGAGAGCGCTGTAATTCAGATAACTCAATTTTTTAAAGATAACCGAGGAGACCAGGGATTCTGCATTGAAGATGACGCCGCCGAGCAATTGTACGGCAATCTTCAGCAGTGTAAATCCGAGGATGCCGGCCAGGATGAACAGGAACAGCCAGGCATTCTCTGCTTCCGACCAGGCGGGCAGCAGGTCGCGGCAGAGGTAAATGAACAACCCCAGATTGATGAATTGGAATAAGCTGAAGGCAATGTGGAATCCGCTCAGGAGCCGTCCTTTTTTATTGTAAAGGACAATGTACTTGTTGTTAAAAGGGAGGATGGTAAAGTTGACAAACCGGTTGTAAAAACCCACTTTGGCAAATACCAGGCAGATCAGGCTGAACAGGAGCAGTCCGCTCACCCAGTCATTGTTCAGCAAATGCCTCGGGATCACTTCCATCAGTCCTTAATTTTTTGAGGTTGGCCGTTCAAACCCCAATAAAGGGGCTTTTGGCTCAGGACCGCCCGGAGGTAGGCCGGTTCCCACCGGGCCATATCCGGGATGCGGAAGGAAAAACGAAGGCTGTCCCCGGGGGCCAGACTCTCCGGCGTCAGATCGGATTTTTCAGGATGTACCGGGAGGACCGTTTGCGTACGCTTGTATCGGTCCAAAAGGGCAATCCCAAACCGGATCCGCTCCAACGGGATGGCCTCAGGATAGGGGTTGTGGGCCCAGTAGACGGCGGTAGTACCGCTATCGAACCCCTGTTTGGAGATAAGTCCCGCCTCGACCCTTCTGTAGGATTTGAAGGGGTCCATAAAAGTACCATACCTGGGCTCCCCGTCCTGACCGGTATAATGGTAAGGCGTCTCCCGGTTCACTACCGGTATATGGAAGATGCGCTTCCCCTGGACGCGCGCCTCAGACCCGTCAATGGAATACTGGTTCTTGCGGTACATGGCGTTATTCAGGCTAAAGGCTGGCTGCCCGGAGTAAAATTGGTACATGGACGCCTGGCGGTACGAATTCTCAAAAACCACCGGGGCCCCGGCGGCCAATTCCTTCAGGTTGCCCACCCAGGCTCTGTTCCCGTGGGATTCATACCGCACCGGAAAAAGCGGTTCGTACATCAACCCGAGTCGCAGGAAAAACAGGACCGCCAGATTCGCCAGGCTGGCACGCCAGACCCACGTGCGCAACCTTTCGTCCTGTACGATTCGGGTACCCACCAGTATGGCCAGGGGGATGCATGCGGCGATCAACCACTGCGTCTGGACCCTTCGCTGGAAGCTGGAGATCAAAAAGAACACGAGGATGCCCCAGGCGGTAAACTTCAGTGCCCTCTCAAATAAGTCGGCAGCCCGGAATTGCCACAGGCAGCGATATACCCATGGGAAACACAGCCCGAATAAAACGATCAGATTGACGACATAACCCCCGGTAAATTTCCAGAACTGGTAGGGTTGGTTCGGGCGTTCGAACAGATGATATTTTACGGAAACAAAATCCTGCCCGTACAGCCAGGCCAGATGCGGTGCGTAAGATAGCAGGGAGACGAACAGCGCGATCCATGCATAGCGGGAACGCAGCAGGCGGAGGTTGGAAAACAATACAAAGAGGATGATCAGCGCCGCGTGGTATTTGCTATACATGAGCGCGGCCATGACCAATCCAAGTAACATGGCCCGGCCGGTGCCGGGGGACTCCAGAAAGCGTTTGTACACCCAGAAGAACAGGGCGGTAAAAAAAAGCAGCGGGGTATCCGGCAGGCTTAAGAACCCGTAGGCGTGCAATAAGGGGATGGAAAGGAACCACACCAGCAATTGCGGCAGGTACCCCTGCTTGCCGGGCCGATCGACCAAGAGCCACAGAAGATAGAGCGTTCCCGCGCCTAACAGGCAGCTTATCAGGCGTACTCCGGCTTCGCCCGGAAGGATCCACCCACCGGCCGCAATCATCCAGGCCACCATGGGCGGGTGGTCAAAATACCCCCATGCAGGCTGCTGTGCGTAATACCAGTAGTACGCCTCATCATAGATGAGTTCGGTGAAGCTGGCCTGTAACAGGTTAATGCCCGCCAGGCCAATTAGGACCAGGATCAAATTTCGGGGTAGCGATGGCTTCATCCGGATCGGAGTTCGGCCAAAATTACAAAATATGGAGAAGGACCGGCCGGGCCATCCTATACAATTTTGCGTTAATGGCCGGGCGGGCTGCCCGTAAAAATGGTATTTTTGCGCCTAAACCAGGTTTTCCATGGCAGATGGATTGGTGATCATTCCCACCTATAATGAGATAGAAAACATCGAGGCGATCATCCGGGCCGTATTTGAACTGCCAAAGGCCTATGATATCCTGATCGTAGACGATTCTTCCCCGGATGGAACGGCCCGCAGGGTCATGCAGCTCCAGGCGGAATTCCCCGGCCGGCTCCATCTGGAGCAGCGCAGCGGAAAGACCGGCCTGGGTACGGCCTATATTCACGGATTTAAATGGGCGCTGGCCAGACCGTATGAGTTTATTTTTGAAATGGACGCGGACTTCTCGCACCGCCCAGGCGACTTGCCGCGCCTGCATCGCGCCTGTCTGGACGGTGCAGACGTAGCGATCGGATCCCGGTACAAGAAGGGAGTAAATGTGGTGAACTGGCCGCTGCACCGGGTGCTGCTCTCCTATGGGGCCTCTTTTTATGTAAAGATCATTACCGGGATGCGGGTCCACG
>JBNKHB010000091.1:0-8710 GCA_050290125.1 Robiginitalea sp. | reverse complement strand
GGTAGCCGTATTTCTCATAGCCTGGAGTTGATATATGGGCTTCATACCAAACGGAAGGCTGGGCGAACCCAATATGCGGGTCATTCGCCAGGATCACCCTGCCGCTGCTGGTCTTCCCGGGACCGATCACCCAGGAGTTGCTTCCTTCCAGCATGGGCACGGGCAATCGCTCGAGCATGCGGCCTAGCCGGACGGCTGCCTGCATTCCGGCGGAAAGGGTATCCCGGAGGTCGTAATTGCGGATGCGCTCGGTGGCCCGGGGATCCTCGGACAACAATTCTTCCAAATACGTGCCTCCCAATTTGGATTGCAAGCCGGAAAGGAAAGGGTCGGTTTTATGGGCCATAGCAAAGCTGAAGGCCATGTAGCCGACGATATTATACACGTCCTCCACCGTGAAATCGGCGCGTTTCAGGCCGGTAAGGTAAAACTCCGGGGGTGCCGGACCGCTGTGCTGGAAGTCATTTATCCCGTCGATGTAAGCCTTGATCAATTCGTATTCCGGGCTGCCGGCATCCATCCCGGCTGCCAGATCACGGCTCGCCTGGTCAATGCCGAGACTGGCAAAAAACCGGTCCGTTTCCAGGGTGACGGCTCCAAAGACCTCCGAAAGCCTGCCTGGCGCAACGCGCCGCAATAGCTCCATTTGCCAGAGGCGGTCCTGTGCATGAACATACCCAAGGGCGTGGAAGGCATCTGCCTCCGAGGTCCCGTAGATATGGGGGATGCCATAGCCATCGTAGCGCACGGTCACTGAGTCCCGCAAGCCGTCAAGGGTTCGTGTGCCGTTGTATTCGGGTTTCAGATGCTGCACAAAGAAAAAGCCGGCCAAAAGCAATAGCAGTATCAGCCCAAGAAGGATGCGCAGGAATATTCGCAGTCGTTTCAAGAGTAAGGTCAGTTGTCTACCCTTAAAGATAGTAGCTTTAAAAGGATAATCAAGGCACGGTCCCGGAATTTAACGGACAGGGGCCGCAAAGGTACTAACGGTTCCGGCATTCGCCTCAAATCGCTGGATGCCCGAGTCAAGCCATTCCCGATACGTGGCAGCATCCGTATTCTGTATGGCCGGATTCAGCACGCGCAGGTCCGGGGAAAGCTGCACATAGAAGGGCTGCGATACGGCCCCGAAATTTGCAGCCTGGAAAGCGCTCCAGCGGTCCCCTATGGTACGGACCCTTTTGGTGGCTCCACTGGCAAAGCGAAATTCAAATTGGTCCTCCGTGGGCAGCGCGGCCCGGTCATCCACATAAAGGGAGATCAGGATGTATTCGTCATGGAGCAACTTGTAAACCTCCGGCTGACTCCAAACCTGCTCCTCCATCCTGCGGCAATTCACGCAGGCCCATCCGGTAAAATCAAGTAGGATGGGCTTGCCAGAGGCCTCCGCCTGTTCCAGGCCCTGGGTAAAATCCTTGTAGCATTCCAGGCCCAGCGGACAGTCCGTCTCCTGGGCCCGAAGCGTATAGAAATCCGGCGGCGGAAAACCGCTCAGGGCTTTGAGGGGTACCCCCGTAAACAGGCCGTACGCCAAATAAACGGCGAACCCAAGGCTCAGGAAGGCCCCCGCAATGCGCCAGGCGGACCTGCTGCTAGCGCCCCCGTTGGGTTTAAATCGGATCCAACCCAGGAGGTATCCGGCCAGGCCAAGGGCGAGCAGTAGCCAAAGGCCGAGAAAGACTTCGCGTTTCAGCAGGCCCCAATGCCCAACCAGGTCCGCATTGGACAGGAATTTAAGGGCCAGGCCCAATTCCAGGAATCCCAGTACCACTTTCACCGTATCCATCCAGCTTCCCGAACGGGGCAACTTCTGCAGCCAGGAAGGAAACAGTGCGAACAAGCCGAAGGGAAGCGCAAGGGCGCATCCAAAGCCGAACATACCTGCCGTCAGATTCCATGCCACGTCTCCTTCGGCCAGGGCCGTACTTCCGAGCAGGCCGCCCAGGATAGGGCCGGTGCACGAAAAGGAGACGATCGCCAGGGTCAGCGCCATAAAGAAGATACCAAGGCCTCCACCCGCTTTGCGCGAGGCCGTATCCGCCCTGTTTGCCCAGGAGGAAGGCAGCGTAATTTCATAGTAGCCAAAGAAGGAAAAGGCAAAGAACAGGAAAACCACGAAGAAGAAGAGGTTCAGCCAGATATTGGTCGCGATGGTATTGAGGATCTGTGAATCCACCGATTCGAACAAATGAAAGGGCAGGCTGAGCAACAAATAGATCACAACGATACAAAAGGCGTAGAACAAAGCGCCTCCCAGCCCGGCCGAGTTGGATTCCGCCCTTTTGGTAAAAAACGAAACGGTAAGCGGGATCAGCGGAAAGACACAGGGGGTCAGCAGCGCGATCAGCCCGCCGAGGAAGCCCAGGCCGAACAACATCCAAAAGCCTTGCTGCACCGGACCGTCCGAACCCGTTTCCTGCAACAATTCCCTGTTTTTAAGGTCCAGGAGCAGCTCCTCGCCCAATTGTTCGGACCGGGCGTCCGGGGCTGAAACTGCGGCAGCGCTTTCCGAACCGTCCAGGGAAACCGAAAAATGGTACTCCCCGGGGATACACACCTCTTTGCACACCTGGTAATAGACAGACACTTCCAAAGGTTCGTCCGCGGGCTGTAAGAGACGTATCCGTTGGGAGAATTCCGCTGTTTCCTTAAAGAACGTTTCGTCTACTTCAAAAACGTCATTGTACTCAATATAAGTTTGACTTTCCCCAACAGGCCCTAACAGCTCATAAGCGCTGGAGGCACCGGGAAATTCGAATTCCGTCGGCAAAGCACCCCCGTCCGCGGTATGCTGGGAGTACAAATGCCAGTCCTTTTCAATAGCGGCGCGGAACTTCAGCACGTAAGTGCTGTCCGATTCAGGCGTTACCGAATAACTCCAGCTCACTGGATCCTCAAAGTCACCTATCCCCTGCCCCAAAGAGGCTGTAGGAAAGATGACCCCAAGCGCTAAACACAACCAAACCGTTATCCGAGCCATGTGATCTTAAGAATTTCGTGTGTGGCAGCCGTTACCTTAAAGCGGTCGTCCGCCCTTTGGCCTACTACCCAGGCAATGTCCGGGCCGGAGCAAAGCAACCATTGGTCCTCGCGGGCAAAGCGGTCTAATTTGCTATCCCTGAAAAACTTGGATACCAATTTGCGGCCCCGCATTCCCAGTGGATAAAAATAATCCCCTTTCCGCCATTTCCTCAGGCTCCACCCTTCATTTAACGTTTCTTTATCTACATATAGTACGCGGGGATCCGGCGGCCCTAACGTCTCAACGGATTCAATCCGCAACCGCAGCGGCAGGTCGGGCGGAATGTTACTGCCCTCCCAGCTGAACATGCCGGCCTCCCCGGAACCGTTTACCCGCAGGATGAGCGCATCCCTCGCCCGTAGCAAGCGGCAACCTGTGCCGGACCAAACCTCGCGACCGCTTTCGCCTTCCAATAGGTCGGCAATTGCCCGCCAGTCCGTAAATCCATAGCCTTTGAACATCTCGTGTAGGTGCGCATCCAAAGGTTTAAGGGCCTTCAGGTCGGCAAGCGGAAACCACAAATCCCCGTTACGCTCCCGGACCAGATCGCGTTTAAGGGATTCCATATAAACCGAAACCAGGCGGCGACTGCCGTCCAGATAACTCACCGACCTGCCGAATTGATCCAAAAAATCGGGTTCTGCCTCCTTTATGGCAGGGATTGCCAGGTGTCGGAATCGATTCCTCAGGTAGGTCAGGCTCGCGTTAGAGGCGTCTTCCCGCCAGACCAACCCTTCCCGCCGGGCGAAGTCTTCCAGTTGGGCCCTGCTAAAGGGTAGCAAGGGTCGTCGGATGGCGTTTGAACGGGCAGGGATGCCGCACAATCCCTCCAGGCCGCTCCCCCGGCTCAAATTGATCAAAAAGGTCTCCAGGACATCGTCCGCATGATGGGCGGTAACGATATAAGAAGCGGCGCCTGCCTGTTGCAATTGGGCGAACCAGCGGTAGCGTTGCTCGCGCGCGGCCATTTGCACTGAAACTTTATGTTCAGTAACATAACCTACTGTATCAAAGTTTTTTACATGAACCATTAGGCTCAGGTCTTTCCCGAGTTGTTCAACGAATTCCAGGTCGGCCTGGCTCTCCTTGCCCCGGAGCCCGAAGTTGCAATGGGCCAGCTCGAAAGAGGCTCCCAACTTTGCAAACAGATGCGTGAGGACCGTGCTGTCGAGCCCCCCGCTGCAAGCCAGCAGGAAGGACTCCTGCATGAGTTCGGGGAACGCCTCGTAAATATGGGCCTTAAACGCCTGTTCCATGTAGCAAAGGTAGGCACAAATTCACCTCAGTCCCGATCAAAGCCCATTCGCTGCATCCAGTCGCCAAGGCGCTCGAAGAATAAACCCCGGTCGCGGTCGTGGTGCAATTCGTGGAACCCTCCTTCCACCATCAGCAGTTCGCTGCCCGGGGCACGGGCATGGAATTCACGACTGCCCTCCGGATCGATGATGGGATCTGCAGTCCCGTGGGCAAGGAACAACGGCAGCTGAAGTTCCGCTGCGTGCCGAAGGGCCCAGGCGCCGGCTTCGATTACCGGAAAGGAATAGGCCGGGCTCACGCGGTCGTGGACCAGGGGATCCGAACGATAGGCAGCAACCTCCTCCGGTTGGCGGGAAATGCCGTTCGGATCCAGACCCGAAGGAAAGGTAACCCACGGGGCGATGCGCCGCAGCACCTTGCCTGCATGCCATTTCCAGGCTGGCGGCTCAAAGGCCAGGCGCAAATATGGGCTGCTGGCAATGATACCGTCTGCCGCCTCAGGATGGCGCAGGGCGTAATTCAGGGCCAGATTACCTCCCATCGAATGGCCGTACAGCAGTAAGGGCAGGCCCGGATTGCGCAGTCGGGCCATCTCAAGCGCTTCGCGCAACTGCTCCATGAGTTGGCCGTATCCCCGGCAATGCCCACGCCTGCCACCGGAACGGCCATGCCCGACCAGGTCAAAGGTCAGCACCGCCCAATTTTCCCGCAAAAGGACGGGTATTACCGAATCTGTATAACGGTCGCAATGTTCGCCGAAACCGTGGATGAGCACAACGATCCCAAGCGATTTAACAGGTGTGAAATAATGTCCCCAGGTGCGCACACCGCCCCAATGGGTTTCAAATGACTCCGCAATGATCTTCTTCATAACTGTAGTTTTCAACTTCCTACCAGCACGCTCCTCATGGCCCTGGCCTTCAGAAGGCATTCTGCATATTCCGCCTCGGGATCCGCAATAGCGGTAATAGCTCCGCCTACCGGGAAAGACAGCTTGCCGCTGTCCCGGTCGTATAAAATGCTGCGGATCACCACGCTCAGGTCAAAATCGCCGTCCGGCGTTATATACCCAAGAGCGCCGCTGTAAACTCCCCGTTTGAACGATTCGAGTTCCTCGATAAGATGCATAGCGGAAACCTTGGGAGCGCCGGTCATGCTTCCCATGGGAAAACTGTCCCGGATCAATTCCAGCGGATCCAGCTCCTTCGGGATCCTGGCATGGATGGTCGAAATCAACTGATGTACCTGCTTATAGCTCCGCAATTCGCAAAGGCCTTCAACGGTCACACTCCCCTTCTCCGCATGTTTGGAAAGGTCGTTGCGAACCAGGTCGGTGATCATGATGTTCTCGGCGCGCTCCTTCGGATCTTGTTGCAATACCTGCCCTAAGATCCTGTCCCGGTCGGGGTCCGGATCCCTTCGGGCGGTTCCTTTCATGGGTTGGGACCATAACTCCTTTCCCCTTTTGCAAAGATAACGCTCCGGGGAAGCGCTTAGGATATATCGGTTTCCGAAGCGGAAAAGTGCTGCGAAGGGAGGCCGCGATATCGCATTCAGTCGCCGGAAACGATCCTGGGGGTTCAGATCGGGATCCACTGCGTGGAATTCCTGGCAGAAGTTGGCCTCATACAGGTCACCGCGCTGGATATGTGCTAGCATCCGGTCCACCTGCCTGTAGTAGGCATCCTTGAAGATCCCCATATGCACCCCAACCGGTCCGCCCGCTTCTGGCGGGCCCGGCAATGCGGTCCGCCGTATGGCCATATAATCGAGATCGGTTTCGCCGGAAATATCGGGCGGATAGTGGAAAATTACGTGATCCTCCTGTACTTCGATCAATTTCTGCGGCTGGAAGAAATAATAATCCGGGAATCCCAAGCGATCCGGATTTTTTGATTCCAATTTCTCAATGTCATTTTTCAAGTCGTATCCCAGATAGCCCAAGATCCAGTCCCCGGTCCGGGAACGATACCGCCCCAGCTCCAGGAAAGCCCCCTTCGCCGGCCCTTGAAGCTCACTTTGCACCCCGATCCCGAGCAATCCCTGGAACCTCCCTATGGCGTCCTCGTGCTGGTTGCTGTCCAGCCAGGCGAAATGTGAAGCAGTTGACGCCCATTCCAGGAGCCGCGTCTTAAAATCATGCAGGTCCGTCAGGGGAAACCGTTTGGCGGTTCGATTCATGCCACCCGATCCAGAAACGTTTTCAGTGCCTTGTTATGCGCTCCGCGCAATTCCTCATTGAGGATCCCGCGGTCCGGGTGGAAGTTGTCCTGAAACGACGGCAGCGAAAACTCGGATACCACCTCAGCGCCGAAACGCGGCAACATTCCGGCGATCACGGCCCTGGAAGATTGCCCGCCTCTTCTGCCCGGGGAAGCAGACATGAGCATTACTTTTTTGCCCTCCAGGAAATTCCGGTCCTTCCGGGAAAGCCAGTCCAGGATGTTTTTGGTAAAGGCGGACGGGTTGCCGTTGTGCTCATTTACCGAAAGGATGAGTCCGCTGCAGGCGCGGATTTTTTCAAGCAGTTCCATAACGGGTTCAGGAAATCCGGCTTCCCGCTCCCTGTCCTGGCTGTACATCGGGAATCGGATGCCCGCCAATTCCAGCAGTTCCACGGGCCTGGAATCCACCAGGGAAGCCGAGTACCGGACCAATTGATAATTGATTGAGGTTGAGGAATTACTGCCTGCTGTAGCGAGAAGGGTACCCATAAGTGCCGTTTGGGCGAAAATACCGCAATTAGCCCGCAAATGCGAGGATTTTGGCTAATTTTGCGGCGTCCGAGATCCACACCGCCGTTTTTGGAGTATATAGGACTGTACGGAGTATGAGCGTAGAAAAGTCAAGACGGTTATATTTTATCGATGCCATGCGCGCCTGGGCCATCCTCATGATGCTGCAGGGCCATTTTATCGACGGCTTGCTGGATCCCGTTTTCCGGGACCCGGGGAATGCGGCCTATGCCACCTGGAAGTATTTTCGCGGGATCACCGCTCCCGTGTTCTTTACGGTTTCCGGGTTTATCGTGACCTTCCTGCTGCAACGGGCGGACCGGGCCGGAATAGATAACCCCCGTGTTCGCAAGGGCTTGCGGCGCGGGCTGCAGCTTATCCTCATTGGCTACCTGCTCCGGATGAACCTGTTGGGGCTACTCCAGGGGCAGATCTACCCCTCTTTTTGGCTGGTGGACGTACTGCACTGTATTGGTGTGGCCCTGTTGGTTATAATCGGGGTATACCTGCTTTCCGAAAAGATCAACAGCCGGCTGTTCGGTTGGCTGCTGCTGGCCGTCACCCTGGTGCTCTTCCTGTTCGAGCCCACCTATAAGGCCTGGGACTTCGGCTGGATGCCGGATGCCCTTGCCAATTATTTCAGCAAGGAGAACGGCTCGGTATTTACGGTTATCCCCTGGGTGGGATACGCCACACTGGGAGGGTCGCTTTCGCTCATTTTCAGAAAGTATCAGGCCGATCCCTACCTGTATCTGAAAAGCATCGGCTTAAGCCTTGTAGCGGGAATTGCGCTCATCTGGTATTCCTCCGCCGCCTTCAATTGGCTGGGCCACCAGACCGGTATCACGCTTTTCCACGACATTGTCTCAAACAACTACCTGTTCATCCGCTTAGGGGATGTAATGCTGGTCTTTGCCGTATTCATGATCCTTCGCGGGCTCATGAAGCAGGCGCTCTTCCTGAGGATCGGCCAGAACACCCTGAGCATATATGTCATCCACTTTATCATTCTCTACGGCAGCTTTACCGGCATGGGATTGTACCGGTATTTTCACCACAGCCTAAGCCCATGGATTGCCATTGGCGGGGCAGCGCTGTTTATGATTGCCTGTACCTGGCTTGCTTTGCGCTATGATACCCACGAAGCAACTATCAAGGCCAGGCTTCGCGATGGCGTGCGTATGGCGCCGGTGGCCGCAGAAAGAAGCCTTCAGTACCTATCCCGCAAAGGCAAGGCGCAGTGGGCCCGCCTGGGACGCTTGTTCCGTTCGGCCGAAAGCCGGTAATCCGATAAATTTTCGATCTAGCTGTGTAAGGCCCGGTTGTCCGTAGCCGCAAGCGCCGCTTCCTTAACCGCTTCCGCATAGGTAGGATGGGCATGGCTCATACGCGCAATATCTTCGGCCGAGGCGCGGTATTCCATGGCAGTGACCGCCTCCGCGATCAAATCCGCTACCCGGGCCCCAACCATGTGAACGCCGAGCACCTCATCGGTTTTGGCGTCTGCCAGGATCTTCACAAAGCCGTCCGTATCCATACTGGCGCGGGAACGCCCCAGGGCACGCATTGGGAACTGGCCGCTTTTATAGGCGACTCCGGCTTCCTTGAGTTCTTCTTCGGTCTTCCCGACGGCAGCTACTTCCGGCCAGGTGTAGACCACGCCGGGGATCAGGTTCAGATCGGCGTTTAGGCGCTC
>JBNKHB010000090.1:0-8841 GCA_050290125.1 Robiginitalea sp. | reverse complement strand
CGCCTCGATCTCCTGGCGTTCCAACCGTTCCTGCAGCAATTCCTTGAAGGGGTCATCCTCCTGTCCATTCTCCAAGTTCTCTTCCAGTTCCTTGCTGAACTTTTCCATCAGGCGTTCCTGCTTCAATTGCCGGTTCAACACCTCCTTTAACTGCTGTTGATCGTTGAAATCCACCTGGCCCTTTTCTTCGCGCTCCCTTTGCAGATCTTTCAGCTCCTCCTGTAAATCCTTTTGGGTCTTCCCTGCCTTGTTCAAACCCTCCAGCAGTGATTCCTGATATTTCAGTTGCCGCTCCTCCAACTCATCATCATTGAACAACCGCATTTCAAAGACCTGACTGCGTACCTGCTTGCCCCCGTGGATCGCATCGTTGTCCACGGCAACGAACTGTACGGAATAATTGACGCCCTGCTCCAATTCCAGGCCGGAAGGAAAAGTGTAATAGAAGGGATGAAAAGTGCCCTGCGGGCCAGACAAACGAATTACCTGAGGCTGTTCTTCGCTTCCCAATGGGGTACACACCAGTTGCAGCGCACTGAGCCCATAATCATCCGAGGCCTCGCCGGAAAAATAGGCCATGTTCGGATTGAGCGAATCCCTGGTAATTGTTGCCTCTATTTGCGGATGCGCATCCCGGATCACTTCCAGGCGATACGCTAATTCATCAAAACGACTGACTTCCCGGTTAGCTGTACTGATCATATAGTCCGTATTGCGGAAAATTCGTTTGCTGATGGTAAAATCATCTCCGGAACGGGAAGCGGTCAGCAAGGTATCCGCATCCTTATACCGAACGGTATCTGTGTGGATGCCCCGAATGTCCCAGCGAATGCGCGTTCCCTCGGGTACTACGGCGTTTCCGGTGCCTTGCATCGATTGATCCGCCATCCCCAGGTATTCCGGGTACTCCAAAAACATTTCAAAGCGGTCAATTACAGGAACCCGAACCACCTCCAGTTCATATCCCTGGGAACGAATCCCGTTGGCCTCAAATAAAAAAGAAGCATTTTCCAGGGGCGGTCGAAACTGATATTCAAAATGGCTCACCTTATCCTCCATCAGCAGCGGTTTGCCGTCCAATACCAGCATCACCTCCTCGGGCTGTACCTCCCCATGGGTGCTTACCTTCAATAGGAAGGGTTGGTTCTCCAGGGTTCTCAGAGAATCGCTTTTGAGTTCAAAGTAAAATGGCGCCGGGGCCTCATAAGCGGTGCGGTAGTTCACCACCCGCTTATACGATTGAAGGAAATCCAGTCCCTTCCCGCTAATCCAGAGCCCTACAATTAATGCGAGGGGGATCAGCGCCAGGCGCGCATAGCGAAGGCCGTCCTTGATCCGTATGGCCTGAGTGAAGGGGACCCCCTTCAATTGTTCGGACCGCTGGGCTATGCTGGCCAGCAACAACTCGGACTTTCTCGGTTGATCCGCCAGATCCAGTAAGTTATAGAGCCGGTCGCCAACTTCGGGAAAATGGGCGCCTATCAGCCGCGACCCCTCTTTGTGCGTGATGCCCCTGCGCAATCGGAACAGCCGCAGAGAGGGAAGGAGCAGGTATCGGATAAAGAAATACGCCTCAAGCCCCAGCAACATCCAGAACAGGACGGTCCGGACTCCGCGGTTCATCCAGAGCACATATTCCATGCCGCTCACGAGCAATAGCAATACCCCTCCAAAAAACAGGAACAGAAATATCCCCTGAACCAGCTGTCTCATGTAAAAGCGGCTCAGGAACTCCTCGAGTTTGGACAAAATAACCTTGTAAGGCTCCAAAGGGGTCAACTTTACAGCAAGATACTATGCGTTGGGAAATTGGCGCCTCAAAATGGTGTTAAAACCGGTAAACGGGGAGGTGACACAATCCGGGGCCGGCGTTTGCAGTTCTAAGCGGTCGCCCTATCTTTGCCGCACACCCGTTGAAATATGAGCGAAAACGTCCGCGTACGATTTGCCCCCAGCCCTACCGGCCCCCTCCACATTGGCGGGGTGCGGACAGCGCTGTTCAATTACCTTTTTGCAAAAAAACACGGCGGCGCCTTTTTACTGCGCATCGAAGATACGGATCGCAGCAGGTACGTGCCGGAGGCGGAAGCCTACATCGTGGAGGCGTTGGACTGGCTCGGCATCCCCTATGACGAAGGCCCGGGCAGGGAAGGTGCTTGCGGCCCGTATCGGCAAAGCGAGCGACAACCTATTTACCCGGACTATGTGGAGCAACTCGTCAACAGCGGATGGGCGTATTATGCCTTTGATACCCCGGAGCGACTGGATTTCCACCGTAAAGACCACGAGGCTAAAGGCAAGACCTTTATCTACAACTGGCACAACCGGGAAAAACTGGACAATTCCTTATCCCTGACTTCGGAGGAGCTTCAACGACGGCTGGATTCCGGAGTCCCCTATGTGGTACGCTTTAAATGGCCGGTGGATCAGACCCTGGTGTTGCAGGACCTCATCCGGGGCAGCATCAGCATTGACACCAACACGCTGGATGATAAAGTGCTGTTTAAAAGCGACGGCATGCCCACCTATCACCTGGCCAATATCGTGGACGACCACCTAATGGGGATCACCCATGTGATCCGGGGGGAAGAATGGCTGCCGTCCCTGGCCCTGCACGTACAATTATATAAGGCTTTTGGCTGGGAGACTCCTGAGTTTGCCCACCTCCCCCTGATTTTGAAGCCCACCGGAAAAGGCAAGCTCAGCAAACGTGACGGAGAGAAGCTCGGTTTCCCGGTATTTCCGCTGGAATGGAATGGCATTCCCGGCTACCGCGAGGAAGGGTACTTCCCCGAGGCTGTGGTGAATTTCCTGGCATTGCTCGGTTGGAACCCGGGTACGGAGCAGGAACTATTTAGCCTGGACGAGCTGGTCGCGGCCTTTGACCTGAGCCGCGTGAATAAATCCGGGGCGCGATTTGACCCGGAAAAGAACAAATGGTATAATCATCATTATCTTCAGCAAGCGCCTGTCTCTGCGCTGCTGCCAGAGTTCCGCAATGTACTAAAAACGCATCCCGAAGCAAGCGGGGCGGATGACGGGTACCTGGAGCGCGTGATCGAACTATTGCGGGAGCGGGCTTCCTTTGTGCACGAACTTTGGGATTTGGGCTGGTATTTATTCAGGGGGCCGGTTTCCTACGATGAGAAAGCCGTCCGCAAACAGTGGAAACCCGAGACTGCCGGCCGCATGCAAGAATTGCTGGAATTCCTGGGATCGCAACCGGATTTCGGCGCCGGGGAGCTGGAACCCGCATTCAAGCAATGGATACAGGACGCGGGCTATTCCTTTGGCCAGATCATGGCGCCGTTGCGACTGTCCTTGGTGGGATCCCTGCAGGGGCCCCATGTCTTTGATATCCTGGAGCTGCTGGGCAGGGATGAATCCCTCCGGCGCATTCGCAGGGCCGTCCAATCCCTGGAGGCCTAGGCGCCCTGCAGCTGTAACAAATCCATGGGCCACGCGACTAATAGTTTGATACTTTCGTATCTTCACTAACAATCATTAACGCAAAATCATGGGAAGCTTTATTTTCTGGATCCCCCTGTTATTCATAGGGTTGATCGTCCTTTTCAGTTCATTCTTCGTCGTCAAGCAACAAACCGCCGTGGTGGTGGAACGCTTTGGCCGGTTTCAGAGCATCCGGAATTCCGGGCTGCAGATGAAAATCCCCCTGGTGGACCGCCTGGCGGGCCGGTTGAGCCTTAAGATCCAGCAACTGGATGTAATCGTAGAGACCAAGACGTTGGACGACGTTTTCGTGAAGCTAAAGGTATCGGTGCAATACGTGGTCATCAGGAATAAGGTATACGAAGCCTTCTATAAGCTGGAATACCCCCATGAGCAGATCACCTCCTATGTCTTTGACGTGGTCCGCGCCGAGGTGCCGAAGATGAAGCTGGACGACGTCTTTGTAAAAAAGGACGACATCGCGATTGCGGTGAAGGCCGAACTTCAGGACGCCATGCTTGATTATGGCTACGATATCATCAAAACCCTGGTGACCGACATAGACCCCGACGCCCAGGTGAAGGCGGCCATGAACCGGATCAACGCCTCGGAGCGGGAGAAAATCGCTGCCCAGTTTGAGGGAGACGCTGCGCGCATCCTGATCGTGGAAAAGGCCAAGGCGGAAGCCGAGAGCAAACGGCTGCAGGGCCAGGGGATCGCGGACCAACGCCGTGAAATCGCCCGGGGCCTTGAAGAGTCGGTGGAAGTGCTGAACAAGGTGGGTATCAATTCCCAGGAAGCCTCGGCGCTGATCGTGGTGACGCAACACTACGACACGCTCCAGGCCATAGGGGAGGAGACCAACACCAACCTGATATTGCTGCCGAATTCCCCGCAGGCCGGCAGCGACATGCTCAACAACATGGTTGCTTCGTTTACCGCCAGCAACCAGATTGGCGAGGCCATGAAAAAACAGAATCGGAAAAAAGAATAATCCGCCGATTGGCGATAAAGAAAAACCCCGGCCTTAGAGCCGGGGTTTTTTTGTTTCGGTAAACTTACCGTCCCAATCGCTTCACGATCTTTTTGGCCGCAATGGAAATGAACAGCTTTTTCAGGATCCCGGGGACCCCGCCCAGCAGGTGGGTGGGATACAAGCTTTCCCGGGCACGCGTATACCCCAGCTTCAGATTCTCTATCTCTATTTCCCGCTCAAGCCTCAGGATCTTGAGGTCCTTGTCGATCTCGTCAAATGTGGTATATCCTTTTGTACTCATTCGTCTTCAAAATAATATTCGGAAAAAGCTTTGATCACCGGGCCATCCAGTTTGTGCCGGAACAGGAAAGCTAATATCAACAGCACTAAATAAATACTGCCGACAATGAGGAATCCGGTAGCCGTGCTTTCCAGGATTTCGCCCAGATACAAGGCCCCGGCTACAGAAAAGAATGCCAGCATGATCAGCGCAACAGCAGCCAGCCCGGCTCCCTTGGTCATGTGCAACAGGCCGCGCATCAGAACTTTGAACGCTTTGAGGCGGTAGTAGTCCACAGTAAGATTACCATACCTCCGCACGTGCTGTTCCGCTTCCGCGGCCTGCGCTTTTAATTCTTCAAAAGCCATGGCGGGCTTAATCTATGTTGATAGCCGCTTTCGGTTTTCCGGCGGTCGGCCTTCCCGGCTCTTTGTGCAGCTTGGCATTCTTTTCTTTCAGGTCTGCCAGCTTGCGCTCCAGGGTCTCGATAATGTCTTCCGCCTTATAGCTCATGTTAGAGAGCGTATTCTCCAGGCGGCGTTCAAAATCCTCTTTCTTAGCTTCGGCTGTCCGGCTCAACTCTTCGGTAGCGCGGTTTACGCGTTCGTTAAGCTCATCCTTTGCCTCTAGAGCTTTCCTCTTGATTTTCTTTCTCGTCTTGGTTCCCTTCTCGGGGGCGTAGAGGACACCTACGCCAGCCCCGATCGCTGCACCTGTTAATAATGCGAGCAGCACGGTACCTGTATCACTTCTGTTCATGGGTTATATATTTTGTAGTTAAACTTGAATGATAATCCTAGTATAATAGTTAGCGCATCCAATCTCCGTTAAGATCCCGTTAATTCCGCGACGCCAACTGCTTTAGAGCACCTCTTCATGGCGTCAGAGCAATTTCCACGCGTCGTTGCCGGCTATAACCGGCAGGATTTATATAAAATTAAGAAATGAGCGCACCTGCGCACTGATCTAGGTCAGGAGGGTGCAAGACTACGCCGAAGGTGGAGATCGCCCGGCAAAACGCAGCTATGACGGCTGGGTTTTATAAAATATATCGATCGGTATGTGTGTGTGGATAAGCGCTTTCTATTCCGCTTTCTCCTCGATCTTTGCCCAGGTATCCCGCAGGGTCACCGTGCGGTTGAAGATCGGTTGGCCCGGAGTGCTATCCGGGTCGGCGCAGAAATATCCCAGCCGTTGAAACTGGAACCGATCCCCTGCTTTGGCCTCCTTCAGACCCGGTTCCATTTTGGCGCGTACGGTCGTAAGGGAGTCGGGGTTAATGAAATCCAGGAAATCGCGATCCTTATGTTGATCAGGGGTGGCATCGGCGAACAGGCGGTCGTAAAGCCGCACTTCAGCATCCAGGGCGTGCCCTGCGGATACCCAATGAAGGGTTCCCTTAACCTTGCGCATGCTTTCAGGCGTACCGCTTCCGCTTTTGCTCCTGGGATCGTAGCTGCAATGGATCTCAGTAATATTTCCGTCCGCGTCCTTCACTGTGCTTTCCGCCTTGATGATGTAGGCATTCTTGAGCCGCACTTCCCCGCCCAGTTTGAGCCGGAAGAATTTGCGGTTGGCCTCCTCGCGGAAATCCTCCTGTTCAATGTAGAGCTCACCCGAGAACGGGATCTGCCGGGAACCGGCATCCGGGTCTTCCGGGTTGTTTTCCGCTTCCAGCCACTCCGTTTCGCCTTCGGGATAATTGGTGATCACCAGCTTAACGGGGTCCAGGACGGCCATCACCCGGGGGGCGATCCGGTTCAGGTGTTCGCGCATGTGAAAATCCAAAAGGGCCACATCTACCACGTTCTCCCGTTTGGCGATCCCGATGGTGTCCGCAAAGTTACGGATGGCCTCCGGAGTACAGCCGCGGCGCCGCAATCCAGAAATGGTCGGCATCCGCGGGTCGTCCCAACCGTTTACGTAGCCTCCGGAAACGAGTTGCAGCAATTTTCGCTTGCTCACCACGGTATGGCTCAGGTTGCGCCGTGCGAATTCGCGCTGTTTGGGGCGTACCCGTTCCGGATCCACCACCTGGTCCAGGAACCAGTCGTAAAGCGGGCGGTGTGGTTTGAACTCCAGTGTACACAGGGAATGGGAAACCTGTTCGATATAGTCGCTTTCTCCGTGCGTCCAGTCGTACATCGGATAAATACACCAATCGGTATTTGTGCGGTGGTGCGCCTGGTGAAGGATGCGGTACATCACCGGATCCCGCATCAGCATATTAGGGGAGGCCATATCGATCTTGGCCCGCAGCACATGTGTTCCTTCGGCAAATTCGCCCTCTTTCATCCCGCGAAACAGTTCCAGGTTTTCCTCTACCGGGCGCTCCCGAAAAGGGCTGTTGGTTCCCGCTTCGGTGGGCGTGCCTTTTTGTGCCGCTATCTCCGCGGAACTCTGGCTGTCCACATAGGCCTTCCCGTCTTTGATCAGTAAAACGGCCCAATCGTAGAGTTGCTGGAAATAATCAGAGGCATAACACTCGGTATCCCACTGAAATCCGAGCCATTCCACATCTCTCTTGATGGCGTCCACGTACTCCTTTTCCTCGGCTGCAGGGTTGGTGTCGTCAAACCGGAGGTTCACCGGGGCATCATACCGGATTCCAAGGCCAAAATTCAGGCAAATGGAACTGGCGTGACCGATATGCAGGTACCCGTTGGGCTCGGGCGGAAACCGGAATCGCAAGGCCTTTTTCGGGAAGCCAACTTCCAGGTCGTCCTCTATGATATGCTCGATGAAATTAAGCGAGCGGGTAACCTCACTCATCTGTTTTGAATTGAAGGTGTAAAGGTAGAAAAAATGCAGTTCACCGAGACTCCTAAACCCTTTGTCCGACGGACATTCATACAAATCCACCCATTTCACAACATATTTAGTCAGGGCGACAACAATAAATTCCCCAAGGCCCGCCTAAGGCCCATATTTGTTATTAAATGATAGGTTGCGGAAATCCGTCCGCTGCGGATCTCACCCCAAACGGACCCAAAGCGGCAATTCCCGGGCCTTTCATGAGTAGGGCAATAACCAAGATGCTAACATTTAAATCATGAGAGCCATGAATCGAAAACTACTTTCTGCCACAGCCCTACTGTGTGCGCTGCTGTGTGCCCCTTCCGGGTTCGCACAGGTGCTCAATGCCCCGGAGGCGGCGCCGAACCAGACACCCCCTCCCGGAACCAACCCCTGGACGGCCGCTTGTGCCTCCGGGAGTTTCAATGATTATTGGGCCAACTTCACCTGGAGCCCGCCTCTGGTGAATGCCGACAACGAATTTGTCCTGGAGCTGTCCGATGCCGGCGGTAGTTTCTCAAGCCCCGTGGAGCTGGCACGCGAAAACTCCATGAATACCACCTTTGATTTCTATTTCCAGTTTACCCTGCCCACCGATACCCGTGGCGAAGGCTACCGGATGCGGGTGCGAAGCACCAGCCCGGCGATGACCAGCCCGGCCTCGGTTGCCTATCCCATGTACTATCTGGATGTGAACAGCGGCATAACCATTCGCCCGCAGGGGCAGTCAGACTTTGGCGACGGCACCGCGCAGGTGTGCGATGGCAACTCCATTACCCTGGAAGTATACAACTTAGCCAACTCTAATACCTATCAGTATAATTGGTATCGGAGCGGTTCGCTCCTGGCCGACAAAGGACCTGCTATTACAGTAACCCAGGGCGGTATGTACAATGCTGAAATTGACTTCGGTTCGTGTTCCGGATCGGGGAACACCCTTTCAAACCTGATCGACGTTACCACAGGCTCAAGCCTGGGCATCGCCATTAACCCCCCGGCCAAAACGGCCCTTTGCGCTGGAGAAACCGTTGCTCTGAATGCCAATATTACCGGACAGGGCCTTACCTATACCTGGTTTAAGGACGGCGCACCCATAACCACTCCGGCTGTGGATGCCTCAACGTATACCGTAGACGCCTCGGTTGCGGGCTTTGAAGGCAGTTACCAGGTGGAAATTTTCGGCCCTGGCGCCTGTGTGGAACAATCTGCGCCGGTTGCCATTACCAATGCCGGAAATTTTACGGTTACCCGTGTTAACCCGGCTTCGGTTGTGGTGCTTCCGGGCCAGACCGCCCAGCTGAGCATAACTACAGATGCTACCGGGGCGGCCGTACAATGG